>DATLWQ010000192.1:0-13044 GCA_035576225.1 Fimbriimonadaceae bacterium
GACCTTGATGTCCTCGGCCTTCTTTCCTGGCACGTCGCCGTCGCCGGCATCCCAGCCGCCCTTGCACTCCTGGCACACGGGCATTCCGTCGGCCGCGCTCTTGCCGCACGGGCAGGAACCCATCATGAGCATGCACTGGTCGCACGGATGCATCAGGCAGCAGTTGTAGGTGCCGTTCTTCTCCGCCTCCTGCTTGGCCTTTGCAAGGGTCGCGACGGCGTCCTTGACGTTGCCTGAGCGAGTATCGGACACTTCGCCCCCACCGGACATGTTGTCCTGCGCCATGGTGCTTGATCCGTTGGCCCCGTTGTCGGCGTTGGTTCCAGTCGACTTGGCACATCCGAAGAGCGCTGCCGTGCCGATCAGTGCGAGGGTTGCTGCGATTGTCCAGTGTCTGTAGTTCATCATTGGTGCTCCGGTCCCCCTCCTACGGGACGCTTCCCGTCTAGCCATTGCAATGCGATCCAAGCGGCGAGAGTTCCTTACGCTGGCGTTACTACGAACTCGCGCTCGAGTAAGACCGCAGCGCAAAGAGCCAGAACGCCCGGCTCGCGACGAGCGCGACGACCGCCCACACGGCAGCGAGGACGACCATTCCTGGGTCGAACCCCTTGACCAACTGCCGAGCGGGAACAGTCGAGAGGAATGCGATCGGAACGACGTAGGTGAGCGCCTTCTGCACGCCGACGCCGAAGATGTCGACGGGGAATCGCGACACGTCCAGCGACGTCTCACTCAGCACCCAAAGGTTGTCGACCCGGACGAACCACACGCTGGTCGACATGAGGATGAGGTTCATGCTGTAGAACAGTGCGAGCGAGCAAAACAGGCACGCTCCAAAGCCCGCCCACTGAAGCGCGTCCGCGCCTTGCACCGTCTGCGAGAGGCCGTACCACATCATCAGGACGCCGGCGGTGAGCGAACCGATCTGGTCGAAGTTGAACCGCCTTGTCGAAGCCCAGAACTGCGAGTCGACGGGCTTTGTCAGAATGAAGTCAAGGTTGCCCCGTCGCACCTGCTCAGGGATCTCCAGCATCGCGCGGAAGAACAGCCCGAAGACCGCTGAAAGGAGGAAAGTGGTGGCGCCCAGCACGAACCCCTCGCCGCGCCCCCAGCCCGCTACGTTCGAGGTGTTGCGATAGACGACCATGAGCACGACGATGAACCAGGTGACCCAGATCATGTTCTGCAGGATCTTGGCGAGGAAGTTGGCGCGGAACTCCAGTTCGCGCACGAGCGAACTCCTCAGGAAGATCCAGTAGAGCCTGGCGAGTCGGCGCACGCGCGCAGATTACCGCTATACTTCGCCCATGCTCGGTGCCCTGGCGACGCTCGTCTTCGCGGCGCTGTGTGCGTTCGCTGGGCAGGCGGCGCTGTCGCGATGGACTGCGTCGCTCGACCCCGCCGAGAGGGTCGGGATCGCCGGTCTCTTAGGATTGGGCACCATGGGCCTGCTGACGCTGTTGGTCGGGCTCGTGCCGGGAGGGCTCACGTTCGGGCTCGTGCCGATCCTTGTTCTGGTCTTGGTCGGGCTCATCTTCGCCCTCAGGAAGAGTGCTCTCGATGATTGGAAGTTCCGTCTGCCGTCATCTTTGTGGCTGCTCGCGCCGGTTGGGCTGGGCCTGATCGGACTCATCGCGCTTATTGCAGTGCTCGCGCCCAGCACGGCACTGGACTGGGACACCATTGCCTATCACCTCGCCGTGCCGAAACTCTGGCTCGGCTCAGGGCAGGTCCACTACATCCGCGGGATGCACCAGAGCAACTTTCCCGCTACGATGGAGTGCCTCTTTGCTTGGGGGCTCAAGTGGGGCGGTCAGTCTGGCGCCAAGGCGTTCTCCCTCGCCGTCTACGCGTTCGGATGCTCGTCGATGTTCGGACTCGCGCGGCGGTGGTACGGCGCAAACGCCGGATGGTGGGCTGCGCTCGCCTTTGCGGGCATCCCCGTCGTCGCGTGGGAGGCGGGCACCGGCTACGTCGACATGGCGCACGGCCTCTACGCGTGCCTCGCGGTGGTTTACGCGATCGAGGGATTCGTTCGTGGCGACAAAAGGCTTCTCGTTCTAGGCGGGCTTGCCCTTGGCTTTGCGATGGGCACGAAGTACACAGGGCTCCAAACATTGATCGCGCTGGCGTTCGTCGTCGGAACTGCGGGGATCGTTACTCACCAGTGGAAGGCGGGAGTAAAGGCGAAAGTCACCGTCGCGGTGATCGCCGTGCTGGTTGCGTGTCCGTGGTACATCAAGACCGCCGTCTACACGGGCAACCCTGTGTTCCCGTTCTTCTACAGTCGGCTTGGCGGGAAGGACTGGGACGCGTGGCGCACGTCGGTCTATACGGACGAGCAGAAGAGTTTTGGAGTCGGCACGAGTCTTTCATCGCTCGGTAGTGCGGTCTTGGGGTTGGCCTATCAGCCGGGCAGGTATACGAACCCGGGACAGCAGGAAGGCAAGGGATTCCCAACTGGGGCGCTCGGCTTTGCTGCGATGCTCGGCGGCCTCGCGGCGGCGCTATCAGGGAAGTTGAAGCGTGAAGAGCGCATGGTGTTGGCTGTAGTAGGCGTGGGGTTTCTCATGTGGTTCTTCCTCAGCCAGCAGAGCCGCTATCTCACTGCGCTCGTAGTGCCGCTCGGTCTGCTCGGCGCGGGCCAGGTGTCGCGCGGATGGCGGGGGACGGTCGTGGGAGTCGCTTGCGCGGTGCAACTGCTCGTGACGCTTTTCGTCCTGAACAAGTTCCAGACGCGTATGCAGTTGCAAGTCGTCTCTGGCAAGGTAGGTCGCGATGCCTATCTTGCTCGCGTCCTGCCCTTTTATCCCGCCGCGCAGGCGATCAACGCGATGCCGGGCGAAGTCAAGGTCGCGCTGTACGACGAGGTGTTCGGCTACTACCTTGATAAGCCGTACTTCTGGGCGAACCCCGGGCACTCGATGCTCATCCCGTACGAGGAGACCGACGGTGGGGCAGAGTACGCCAAGGCGATGGGCGATCTCGGCTTCACTCATATCTATCTCAGCCTTGCGACGTTCGACGCCGAGACCCGCGAGCGTATCCTGCAAGGTGAGAAGATCGAGCAGAAGGGCGGGCCTCCGGAGGACCTCAATCTCAAGTGGAAATATCTGCTCATCGACGCCATGAACAAGGGGGACGTTCGGGTCGTGCAGGCGTTCAGGGCGGGAGTGCTTTTCGAGATCGTGCGGTAAATTGCCCCGCATGAACTACAGGCAGTTAGGCAGGTACGGCGTCAAAGTGAGTGAAGTGGCGGTGGGCGGGTGGCTCACCCACGGGAGGACAATCGACGACGACACCACCTCACAGATCGTCCATCGTGCGATCGAACTCGGTATCAACTTCTTCGACACGGCGGACGTCTACAACCGCGGCGAGGCCGAACTCGCGCTCGCCAAGGCGATCAAGGACGTCAAGCGCGAAAGCCTCTTTATTGCGACAAAGTGCTACTTCCCAATGAGCGACGAGCCCAACGACCAGGGTCTTAGCCGCAAGCACATCATGGAGTCGGCGCACAACTCGCTCAAGCGACTGGAACTCGACTACGTCGACCTCTACCAGTGCCACCGCAACGACATGGGCGTGCCTGTCGATGAGACCGTGCGCGCAATGGACGATCTGATCAAGCAAGGCAAGATCCTTTACTGGGGCGTGAGCGAGTGGCCTGCCTACCGCATCGCCCAGGCGTGCCATACGGCGAAGGAACTTGGTTGTCGCCCTCCAGTGAGCAACCAGCCGGTCTATCACATGATGCAGCGATACATCGAAAAGGAGGTTCTGCCGGCGTGCGCGCACTACGGCCTGGGGCAGGTCGTATTCTCGCCGCTCGCGCAGGGCATCTTGACGGGCAAATACCTGCCGGGACAGGCGCCGCCAGAAGGCTCGCGCGGCGCGGACGAGAAGTCAAACATGTTCATGGGCTCACTGATGAGCGACGAAAACCTGACGAAGGTCCAGGCGCTGGGCAAGGTCGCAAAGAAGCACGGCTGCTCGCTTCCACAGTTCGCCCTCGCCTGGTGTCTGCGACAACAAGGCGTATCGGCAGTGATCGTCGGAGCGACCAAGCCGGAGCAGGTCGAGCAGAACGCCTCGGCGTCGGGACTCTCGCTGCCGGACGAGGCGTGGGCCGCGGCGGACGCGGCGCTCGGAATCGAGTCCTGAAAGATCGGGCTCCTGCGACGGTATAACGCACACCAGGAGCGTCGTGTCGAGACCGGACGAGACCCACAGCAGCAACGAGCCCTTCCGCCAGGACGTGAGCGACAGGGTCGCCGATTCGCGCGGCCGCGGCGAGACAGAGTTTGAGAAGCCGCGCGGCGTCAACCGCGTCGATGTTCGGCACGGCCTGGCGCGTGCGACGGTCTCGGGCCTCAAGGATCCGATCATGGAGTCCCGGCTCGACGTCCTGTCCAAGGTCCGCGAGGCTGGCGTCAGCATCGACTTCGTCAAGTTCTCGAACGGGTCGATGTCGTTCGTCGCTGCAGAGAGCGACCACAAGACGCTGAGCAAGGTGCTCAAGGGCGCACCGTGCAAGTCCGAAGTCGAGCCGGGCTGTTGCGTTGTCACGGTGCACGCCGTGAACATGCAGGACGAGGAGGGCCTCGTCGCCAGGATCGTCGGTCAGGTCATCGCAAGCGGGGAAGAGGTCGACCACGTCGGCGATATGCACGACCGCCTGCTCTTCGTCACCGACAAGGAGACGGGCGACCGGCTCGTCGAGCGACTGCGCAAGAGCCTCATCGAGGGGGCCGCACAGTGAAGATCAAGGTGATGAAGTTCGGCGGCACGAGCGTCCGCTCGCCAGAGTCGCGCATGCAGGCGGCGCTGCGTGTCATCTCAGCGCGAGAACAAGGCTACATGCCGGTCGTGGTGGTGAGCGCCATCGGTCGGCGGGGGGAGCCTTACGCCACAGACACTCTGATCAACATGCTCGCCGAGATCGACCCCAACGTCGCGCCCGACCAGCGGGAACTCGATCTTCTCATGGCTTGTGGAGAGATCCTATCTTCGGTCGTCTTTGCGCACCTGCTCAAGACCCAGGGGCACACGGCGATGGCGATGCGCGGCGGGCAGGCCGGCATCCGCACGGACGGAGTCTACGGAAACGCGCGCATTCTGGCAGTGAACCCGCTCGGCCTCTTCGAAGCGCTCAAGCGTGGACACATCCCGGTCGTCTGCGGCTTTCAGGGAGTGTGGGTCCAGGGCGGGCTGCCCGGCGCGGAACTGACGACGCTCGGCCGGGGCGGATCGGACACGACCGCGACCGCCGTCGCCGCTGCGCTCAAGGCCGACTCCGTCGAGATCTTTACCGACGTCGACGGCCTCAAGACCGCCGACCCCGACTATGTGCCGGACGCGCCGACCCTCTCCAAGGTCTCCTACGACGAGGTCGCAGAACTCGCGTACCTCGGTGCCAAGGTCCTGCATCCGAGGGCGGCAGAGATCGCTATGCGCTTCGGAGTACCGCTTTGGATCAAGAACACGTTCAGTGAGCATCCCGGCACGCAAGTCGTCTCGCGAGAGGAGTTCCCTGGCACCCGTGTCACTGGCGTATCGCATACGGGGAAGCTTGTCCACATCCAGTTCAACCTTTCCGCAATCAAGGACGGCCAGCGGCACACGTTCCAGGCCCGCATCTACGAGATGCTCGCACAGGAGGGCACGAGCCTGCACATGGTCGACCTCAGCGCGGAGAGCATTGGATTCGCCGTACCGCGCGAACAGTTCCCACGGGTCGAAGACCTGTTCGACGGTCTCGTGCTGCCTGTCGCCAAGGACCACATCTACGTCGTCCGCCGCGAGGACAAGCACTCGCACGCCGCCGACACGCAGATCAAACTAATGGCCGATATGGTCGACGTCGTTGCAGTACCGTACACTGTCACCGAGGGCACGACCATGGTGTCGCTCGTGGGACACGAGTATATGCAGCAGCCCGGCGTCTTCGAGAGTGTGATGCGCACTCTTCAGGAGAACAAGGTTCCCGTCATGCAAGTCAGTGACAGCGACTTCTCACTCAGTTGCCTGATCCCGGAATCGGAACTGAAAAAGGCGGTCGTCGCATTGCACGACCGCTTTGTGAGCGAGGTAGCCCACTAGTTGCCGTTCGTTCTTCCGTCTGACCGCCCAGCGATCATGGGCGTCCTCAACGTCACGCCGGACAGTTTCAGCGACGGCGGACAGTTCTCGACGTTGGACGTGGCCGTCGCGCGTGGCCTTGAGATGGTCGCGCAAGGTGCCGACCTCGTCGACGTCGGCGGGGAGTCGACGCGCCCTGGTGCGGCGCCCGTTTCCGAAGAGGACGAGACTGCTCGGGTGCTACCCGTCGTCGAGGCGTTGACGAAACAGGGCGTAAGCGTCTCGATCGACACGTCCAAGTCTAACGTTGCAAACCACTGTCTGGATGCAGGCGCCGTCGTCGTCAACGACGTGACAGCGTTGCGTGAACCGGAGATGCGCGATGTGTGCGCCACGAGCGACTGCACGGTCTGCCTCATGCACATGCAGGGCGAGCCGCGAACGATGCAGGAGTCGCCGCACTATGACGACGTCGTGAGCGACGTGTGCGACGAACTTCTTGGCTTCGCTGAAAGGTCCGGGGTCGCGAAGGAGAGGATCTGGCTCGACCCCGGGATCGGGTTCGGCAAGACGCTAGCGCACAACCTGCAGATCCTCGCAAACCTCGAGTCGTTCGTAGAGACCGGCTACCCGATCCTCGTCGGCGTGAGCCGCAAGTCGTTCATCGGAAAAATCCTCGGAACCGAGGTCGACCAGCGGTTGGAAGGCACGCTCGCGGCCCAGGTGATCGCGCAGATGAAGGGCGCCAGGATCCTGCGCGTCCATGATGTGCTGGAGGCAAAGCGCGCTTCACTCGTCGCGCAGGCAATCGTCGAGCAAGAGAGGCAGTAGCGGTCAGACCTGGGTCAGTTTCCACTTGCCCTGCTTGAAAACGATCATTGCTGCGATGCCTTGCACGACCTGGCTGCCCGCCATGCTCAGCCATGCGCCGTCTGCACCCATGTTCCAACCGGCAATGTTGAAGAGTCCAAAGAAGGACACCATCGGCAGCGCGAGCAGCGCGGCCGCGGGCACGCGGACGCCCCAAAGAGTCCCGAGCGATATCCACAGCGGCCTGCGCGTGTCGCCCGCGCCCTGCATGGCCTGGATCAGCACCATGGCGTAGGCGAAGAAGACCTCGGTGGATGCGATGTAGCGCGTGTACTGAGCGGCGACCGCCGCGGTGGCTAGGTCGCCTGGAAGAACGGCGCGTGAGAGCGGGTCCGCGAAGACAAATAGTAGGACCGAGACGACGAGGCTGACGGCTCCCGCCTGGTGCGCGGCGGTCCAGCCGAGCCGCTCCGCGCGCCTAGAATCGTCCATGCCCAGGCTCTGGCCGACGAGCGCGGCGGCGGCGATGGAGAGCCCGAAGGAAGGCATGAAGGCGAAAGACTCGATCGAGAACCCTGGGCGCAGCGCGCCCTGCGCGTGGACCGCGTCGACGGTGTTCTTGAGCACGATGGTGAACGCGCCGAGCGAGGTCACGCGGACCAGCCGGTTAACGCTGGCCGGGACGGCGATGCGTAGGATGCGCTTGATCCATCCGAAGTCGGGAAGCCTGAAGTCGTACTTCGTTCCGAGCGGCGTGTGCCTGCTCCAGTAGATGTAGATCCCGGCAGAGACCCAACTGCTGACTGCCATCGCGGTCGCCGCACCCGCAAGCCCCATCCCCGCACCTGGAATCGTGATCGGTCCGACCTGCCGTGTCGGCAGCACGAGCAGCGTGTTGAGCGTCACGTGCAGGACGATCTGCAAGCCGCTGATGAACATGGGGCTTCGCGTGTCGCCGATACCGCGCAACGAACCGGCGAGCGTCTGGATGACGAACACGGCGGGGAGCGCTGCAGCGAAGATCGACCCATAGACGATGAAGAGGCGAATTGTCTCGCGCTCATTGGTGGGGACAAGCAGGTGGGCCGCTCCGATCGCGCCCGGGTACGCCAGCAGCGCAAGGGCTATGCCGAGCCAGATGGCGAGGCTCAGGCACTTGCTGTTCGCCGTCACCGTCTGCGAGTGTTCGCCTGCGCCGAACGCCCGGCTCACGATCGCCGTCGCCGCCGTGCCGATCGCGAAACTGATCGAGAACAGCATGAACACGTACGACGTCGACGCTCCGACGGCCGCCAGCGCCTTGTCTCCCACGTAACTCAGGAAGAAGTTGTCGAGCAGCGAGTTGAACGTCTGTAGCGAATTGAGCGCGACGGCGGGCCACGCCAGCACCCAGACGGTGCGGAGCGGGTGTTCAAGCAGGGGCTTGTACGTTTCTGAAGTGTGCCGGGCCTCAGACACAGACGCCGGATATTCTATCCGTAATAAGTGCCTAGCCGCCGGTGCCGCCGGCTTCGCTCACGGCGATCGCGTGGGATCCGACCGGCGGAACGAAGGTGTAGATCGAGCCCTGTCTCACTTGGTCCTGGAAGACCTGGACCTGCCAAGTCGTCGTCCGCGTCTTGCCGGAAACGACGGTCTCCTCGTAATATTCGGCGCCAGTGAAGACGTAGCCGATGCTCGGTACCTGTTTGAACCCGTAGGTGAGCGTGTTCGAAACGGGGCTGGTGGAGGAGCAGACGATTGTGTTCGGGCCGACCGCGACTTGCGCGCTAGGGCGCCATGGCATCCAGGCGGAGCCCTGCCCGGTCGAGAACTTCATGTAACTGTCGATCATCAGTCGCGCAAGGAAGGTCTCTGGGCCCTGCGACCTGCGAAGGAGGTTCTGGAAGAGCCTCTGTTGCTCCTTGCCCGGGTAGAGCGACGTGCTGTAATCGGCGCTGGTGTACTCCTTGCGCCCCAGGTTGTACGTCCAAAAACGCGTGCCATCGCCGGCATACCGGTTGGCCAGGTTTCCGTTCTGCCAATCAAGAAGTTCCATCCACGTCACGATCCGGCTGTTGACCGGCGCGTGGTGGATCGAGAGGTCGTAGCGGAAGGTCGTCTTGGTCGTTCCGTCTGTCTGTGTGCCGCTCAAAACCACCCAGACGTCGCTGTGGGAGGCGAGTTCGGCCATCGTCCCGTCCATGATCTGGCGGGCGAGTTGGAGGTCGTCGGCACGAACGCCACCGGCGACAACAAGCCCGAGAAGGAGGAAAAGCCGCTTCACGTTATCCTTAGACCGTTTGAACCCGGTGATTGTTTCAGTCCTGTATACTTGTCAGGACATTCAAATCCCATCGTCTGGGAGGGTGATACCATGACCGCAGCCATACAAGACAAGCAATCCTACGAGCAGTCCGGCCTCTACAGGCTCAGGCACTCAGCCGCCCACCTCATGGCCCAGGCCGTCACCGAACTGTATCCTGGCGCCAAGCTCTCCATTGGCCCTCCCGTCGAAAACGGCTTCTACTACGACATCGACTTTCCTGAACCGATCAAGGAGGAGGACCTCCCCAAGATCGAGCAGCGCATGAAGGAGCTCGCCAAGTTGGACATGGCGATCGTCAGGCGCGAGGCCAAGGACAGGGCGGACGCGAAGCACATCATCTTGGACGAGTGCACTCTGGGCCAGGGCGAGGACGTCGCGCTCTACAAACTTGAACTGCTCGACGCGATCCCCGAGGGAGACCCCGTGACCTTCTATGAGCAGCGGGCGACCGACAAGCAGGGGAAGGAGCACGTCTTCATCGACCTGTGCCGTGGGCCGCACATCGACAGCACGAAGCAGATCAAGCACTTCAAGTTGATGTCGATTGCCGGGGCCTATTGGCGCGGCGACGTCAAGAACAAGCAACTCACGCGGATCTACGGCACGGCGTTCGAGACCAAGGACGAACTCGCCCAATACCTTCAGTTCCTCGAAGAGGCAAAGAAGCGCGACCACCGCGTGCTAGGCCGCGAACTTGGGCTCTACATGTTTTCACCGCGCGTCGGCCCCGGCCTGCCGCTGTGGCTGCCCAAGGGCGCGCAACTGCGCGAGACGCTCGTTGGCTTTATGCGGGACGAGCAGTTGAAGCGAGGCTACGAGCCCGTCGTCACCCCGCTGATCGCCAGCATCAAGACCTACGAGAAGTCGGGCCACATTCTGACGTACAAGGACAAGATGTTCCCGTTCATGGAGGACGAGGAGAAGGAGACCTTCATCCTCAAGCCGATGAACTGCCCGTTCCATATCGAGATCTATGCGTCGCAACTACGCTCCTATCGCGACCTGCCGATCCGGTACGCAGAGTTCGGCACGGTCCACCGGTACGAGCAGAGCGGCGAGGTCACCGGCATCCTGCGTGCGCGCGGCTTCACCCAGGACGACGCGCACCTCTTCGTGCGCGAGGACCAGTTGCTCGAAGAGTTCAAAGGCGTCGTCGAACTCATCCAGGTGACGCTCCAGAAACTCGGTTTGGACGACTTCCGGGTCAGGCTCGGCACGCGCGACCCAGAGTCGGACAAGTACGTCGGTCACCCGGACAACTGGCGCCTGGCCGAGGACGCCATCAAGCGCGCGTGCGAGGAGATGGACCTTGAATACGAGATCTCACCCGGCGACGCGGCATTCTACGGCCCGAAACTGGACATCATGATCCGCGACGCGCTCCACCGCGAGTGGCAGATGGGCACTGTCCAGGTTGACTACAACCTGCCGGAGCGGTTCGACCTCGAGTACATCGGCGAGGACAGCAAGCCGCACAGGCCGATCATGATCCACCGCGCGCCATTCGGCTCGTTGGAGCGGATGATCGGGCTGCTCACCGAGCAGTATGCCGGTGCGTTCCCGTTCTGGCTGGCCCCGGTCCAGGTGACGGTGCTGCCGATAGCCGACCGGCACAACGACTACGCCGAGGCCGTGGCATCGGCCCTGCGAGGCTACGTGCGCAAGAGTTACGTCAAGCCCGAAGAGTCGGTCGAGTTCGCTCCTGTCGACGTAGCGCCGACCCGGCACTATCGCGTGGAGGTCGACGATCGCCGCGAGACCTTGGGGCGCAAGATCCGCGACAACCAGAGGATGAAGGTTCCTTTCATGCTGATCGTCGGAGACAACGACTGCGCCGCAGGCACGGTCGGCGTGCGGGACCGCGCGGAAGGCGACCTTGGCGCCAAGCCCTTGGCCGAGTTGGTAGAACTGCTGGAGTCGGCTGGATAGCGACAGCAAAAGTGCGTGTTTGGGCGCGCGTGGCTCCCTTCGTGCTGCGTGACGCACGATGGTCAAGCGCGGATTCACCCTGATTGAACTGACGATCGTTATCGTCATCCTCGGCATCCTGCTCGGTATCGCGATCCCTGCCTTCGGTAAGGCGCGCGCACGCACCCTCCAGACCACGTGCGACCGCAACATTCAGGAGATCAACCACGCCAAGGAGATGTGGATGATCGACAAGGGAAAGTCGGACTCGGACACAGTGACCTTCACCGATTTGGTTCCCGTCTATCTGAAAGAAGTGCCCGCGTGCCCGTCGGGCGGAGTCTACGTCCTGAACGGGCTCAACGAGTCCGCGACCTGCACGGTCCACACGCACTAAAAACCCGGCAATTCAAAGGGGTGAGTTTGCACGACGCAGCCGCTTAAAGTGGAACATTCCGCTTGGAGGCACACGGTGCGAAGAAAGGCGTTTACGCTCGTTGAGATCATGATCGTCATCCTGATCATAGGTCTGCTGCTTTCTATCGCCGTCCCGCAGTTCATCACTGCTCGCGACTACTCGCAAAAGAATGCGTGCTTCGAGAACCAGAAGCAGTTGGAGTACGCCAAGCAACACTGGATCCTCGATACGAACCAGCCGTCGAGTTCCGTCCCCACACCAGCGGACTTGGCGCCCCTCTACATCAAGAAGTACCCGGTATGTCCGGCGGGCGGCACGTACGTGCTCGGAGACGGTGACACCCCCGTCACCTGCACGTTCCACGCGAAACCTTAGGGAAGTCCTGCTTGGCGTCCGAAGTCGAGCGCACGCTCCGAGACGATGACGTCCTTTGGTTTCAGTTCCCTGACCAGGCTGAGGCCGGAGAGAGATCTGCACCTCGAGAGCGCGACATAGGTCTGGCCGTGCGAGAACGCGGGCCTATCAAGGTCGAGCCGCACCTTCTCAAGGGTGAGTCCCTGTGACTTGTGGATCGTGAGCGCCCACGCCAACCGCAGGGGGATCTGCGTGAAACTGCCGACGGTCTCGCTCGAGATTCGCGAGGAGAACGAGTCCCAGGCATAGCGCTTCTTGTCCCAGGTTTCCGGCTCCACCCAGTGCTCGTCTCCGTCGAAGACCTTCACCTTCACGCGGTCCGTGTCGAGTTCGGTGACCTCGCCGAGCGATCCGTTGACCCAGAACCGCCCGTTCTTGACGAACATCACTTGCGCGCCCGGTTTGAGCGAAAGGAGCGCATCGGTGGGAGTTTCGCGTCCGAACGTGCCCACCTGAACGGCTTTGAAGACCATCGCCGTGCCGGGCAGTCTCGAAAGCCGCAAGAGGTTGATCGAACTCGCCTTCGCGTTTGTTGCGGTCAGCGTCACAACGCCTTCGCCCGCCAATGGGGCGTCGAGGCGGTCGTTGAAGACTGCAAGTTCGTCAGTGAACCCTTCGCGCATTCGGTTGAGCGCCCAGAGGAACTCGCTGTCCTCTTTTTGCCTGTGGACGGTCGTCAGTTCGAACACGTCCAGCGAGGTCTCCTTCACGACTCTGGAATCGAAGAAGAAGGGGCTTTCATAGCGGTCGGCCATCATCTGCTGGTCGGCCCCACTCTGCACGACCGGCTCCAACTGCATCAGGTCGCCGAAGCAGACGACCGTTGCACCGCCGAACGGTTCGTTTGGCCTTTCCCTGTTCTTCCGAAGCGAGCAGTCGATCGCGTCCATTACGTCCGCGCGCACCATCGAGACCTCGTCGATCACCACGCATTCGAGCGCGCGGATCAGGCGGCTCTTCGCCTGGCCCTTCTTGAAGAGTGGCACCGATTCTCCGTCCTCTGGCAGCGGCCCGAGAGGGAGGTTGAAGAAACTGTGGATGGTCTGTCCTCCGACCTGCACCGCCGCGAGCCCGGTCGGCGCGAGCACGACCGTCTTGAGCG
>DATLWQ010000193.1:0-9071 GCA_035576225.1 Fimbriimonadaceae bacterium
GCGGAGGGGGGCAAGGTGCTCGAAGGGATCGGCGCGCCGCACCGCGACCTCGCGGTCGAGATGGGGGTCGGAATCAAGCCTGTCTCGTACCTCGGTACTGAGCGGCTGGTGCACAGCGCGATCCAGTATGCGCTTGGGCACAAACTGCCGTCCGTGACGCTTGTCCACAAGGGCAACATCATGAAGTACACCGAAGGTTCGTTTGCGGACTGGGGGTACAGAGTGGCGCGCGACTTCTATGGCGCCGTGCCGCTCGACGGCGGCCCATGGCACAAGATCCCCGAGGGCAGACCGGGTGCGGGGCTCGTGATCAAGGACGTGATCGCCGACGCCATGCTGCAGCAGATCCTGCTACGGCCCAAGGAGTACGGCGTCATCGCTACGCTGAACCTTAACGGCGACTACATTTCGGACGCGCTGGCGGCGCAGGTCGGTGGGATCGGAATCGCCCCAGGCGGCAACATCAACTACATCAGCGGCCACGCGATCTTCGAGGCGACGCACGGCACCGCGCCGAAGTACTCCGGACAGGACAAGGTCAATCCGTCCTCGGTGATCCTGAGCGGCGAGATGATGCTGCGCTACATGAGGTGGAACGAGGCGGCAGATCTTGTGGTCAAGGGCGTCGAGGGCGCGATCGCCTCCAAAAAGGTGACCTACGACTTTGCGCGCCAGATGGACGGCGCGACGGAGATCAAGTGCAGCGCGTTCGGCGACAACATCGTCGCCCACATGTAGTTGGGTTAGTTTGTCGCCACGTCGGCCGTCTTTCGGCTGGCGATGTACCAGGTCGCGAAGGCGGCTAGCGCGAGTATCAGCGCCTGCACCCAGGTCTGCCGCACGAGGAACAGCGAAACGCCGCAGAATGCCCACATCGTGCTGATGGCGACCAACTTCGTCCTTTTCTTGATGGATCGGTTCGCGTCCCAGTCACGAAGTGTCGGGCCGAAGCGGGGGAGGTCCAATAGCCAGTTCTCCAGCCTCTCGCTTCCCCGCTTGAAACAGAAGAGCGCCATGATGAGCCAGACGGTCGTCGGAAGGCCGGGCATGAAGATTCCGACGAAGCCGATTCCCACCAAGAGGAGCCCGGTCGCCGTATAGACTCTGCGCGCACCCTTCGTCATATTGGGCGCGATTCTTCCACGGCTCAGCGGTGGGCCTGCAACCACATCTGATGGACAGTTGACGAAACTGACGGCGATTCTAGGCCAGGGTTTCCGCAGGGAGCGATTCTAGAGTTTTGCGTGCGTCGACGGGCGTATGAACCCGGTCGTCTGTCTCGACCTTGCCGTCCCGGAAGTGGATGATGCGGCCGCAGTGCTCGGCGATCTCCCTTTCGTGCGTGACGATCACGATGGTCTTCCCTTGTTTGTTCAGTTCTTGGAAGAGCGCCATGATCTCGTGCGAGGTGCGCGTGTCGAGGTTGCCCGTCGGTTCGTCGGCGAGGATGAGCACCGGATCGTTGACGATCGCACGCGCTATCGCGACCCGCTGTTGCTGACCGCCCGAGAGTTCATTCGGCTTGTGGTCCATGCGCGACTCAAGGCCGACGCGGACGAGCGCGCTCTTGGCGCGCTCCCTCCGATCGCGGACTCCGGCGTACATGAGCGGGAGTTCGACGTTCTGGATGGCAGTCGTACGGGGCAGGAGGTTGAAGGACTGGAAGACGAACCCAAGGTAGTGGTTTCGGAGTTCGGCCAGTTCATCGTCGGACATCGTCGAAATAGCCTTTCCCGACACAAAGACCTCGCCGGACGTCGGCCGATCGAGGCAACCGACCATGTTCATGAACGTCGACTTGCCGGAGCCCGAGGGCCCCATGACCGCTACGAACTCTCCGGGCTCGATGGTGGTGTCCACGCCCCGCAAGGCGTGGACGACCATATCGCCCATCACATAGTCCTTACCCAAGTCTTTCGTCACGATCACCGACATCAGTCGTCCTCCCCGGGCAGGGACTGCCCGGTCACAAGTCGAAGCCGTACGCGGCTGATGAGCGTGTCGTAGTACGCCTGGATGTAGTTGGACTCGGCCGTCGCGAGGCTCACAGCAGCCGTCAAGACTTCGATCAGGTCGCTGGCGCCCTCTTTGCGGGAGTCGGAGGCGGCCGCATAGTTGATCTGGGCGGCGTCTAGCGCGGCCTTGGAAGCGTCGAGGCGCTCACGGTTTTGAGAGAACTCCTTGTAGGCCGACTCGATCTCAGCCATCGCATCGCGCTCGCTCTGCGTGAGGGTCGCCTTCTCCGCGTCGAGGGAGAGTTGGTTCGAGCGAACGATCTCGCGCGTGCGGAACCCGTCGTACAACGGGATCGAAACCTGGAACACCAAGGCGGACTGGTCGAACGGGTCGGGGCCGAAGCCGCGCGTGTGCCTCGCGTCGAGCGTCCAGGTGAAGCCCTGGTCGATCTTGGCCAGTCGAACCGACTGGCCTTGTGCCTTCACGCGAAGTTTTTGTGCGAGAAGGTCTGGCCGATGGTCTAGTCCGTCCTGGATCGCCTGTTCGAGGGTGTAGTCCGTAGCCGGGATTTCTGTCTCTTCCGGGCTCTGCAGGTCACCGAGGGTCTGCCCTTCCTGCACGCCGAGCACGGCCTTGAGGTCCGCACGCGCAGTCGAAACATCGTTCCTCGCGGTGAGTTCTGCCGCCTTTGCGTTGAGTTTGTCGGCCGTGGCCTGGAGGACGTCCTTCTTGGGGCCAGCGCCAGTGTCGGCGAACTCCTTGGTCTGGTTCTCGATCTCCACGGCGCGGTCGAGTTGCTTTTGGCGGACCTTGAGGATCTCCTCTGCGCGCAGGGCGTCGTAGAAATTCTGGTGGACGCTGAAGAGGACGTTCCGGAGCGACTGGAGGGAGTTCTGCTCGCTCACGTCGCGGAAGTACGCGCTGCGCTTGTAAGAGGCGTCTCGCGTGCCGCTGTCCAGGAGCAGCCAGGAGGCCCTCACGGCCGAGGTGCCCGTCGTGGAATCGAAGAGCCCTTTGCTGAAGCCGGTGAAGGTCTCCGTGCGGTCGACGTCGTACTCGAACGAGGGAGTGACCGACGGGAAATAGGCCGCAAAGGCGGAGCGGGCGTCGGCGCGGCTCGCCTGGTATTGGAGCAACGCGGCCCGGACGGTGCCGTTGTTCGCCTTCGCCATGGCCAGCGCCTGGTCTATGGTCAGGCCCTGCGCACCGGCAGTCGAGGCTGCCGCTGCTCCAGCGAGGAGGAGCAACGCCGAGTTCGGTCTGAGTCCTAGCATCTCCGGTTCCCACACGGACGGGAGTCCGTCCAGTGGTTTATACACCCGCCCGGCAGTCCTGGTTTCGGGACTGGCCCCTAAGGGCCAATCGTGCCACAATCAGATCGCCCGCCTGGGAGGTGGATCTGACATGTCTGACATCAACGCGATCATCGGGGCTCTCGGCGACGATGCGAAGCCCCTCTTGGAGCACAAGTGCGGCACGATCGACAAGGAGCGGCTACACCTGCCTGGGCCGGACTTTGTAGACCGCGTCTATTCAGCGACCGACAGGAACACTCCGACGCTACGCAACCTCCAGGCCCTCTTTGAGCATGGAAGGCTGGGCGGCACAGGCTATCTCAGTATTCTGCCTGTGGACCAGGGAGTCGAGCACAGTGGCGGTGCGAGCTTCGCGAAGAACCCGGACTACTTCGATCCCGAGAAGATCGTCGAACTGGCCGTCGAGGGGGGCTGCAACGCCGTGGCGTCGACCTTGGGCGTTCTGGGCGCGTGCAGCCGCAAGTGGGCGCACAAGATTCCCTTCATCGTCAAGATCAACCACAACGAACTTCTCACCTACCCCAACAAGTTCGACCAGGTGATGTTCGCGCACGTGGAGCAGGCTTGGAACATGGGCGCCGCAGCCGTCGGCGCGACGATCTACTTTGGCAGCGAAGAGAGCAGCCGGCAGATCGTCGAAGTCTCGCAGGCGTTCGCGCAGGCGCACGAACTTGGCCTGGCGACGGTCCTGTGGTGCTACTTGCGCAACAATGAGTTCAAGAAGGACAAGGACTATCACCTCTCCGCGGACTTGACGGGCCAAGCCAACCACCTCGGCGTCACGCTCGAGGCCGACATCATCAAGCAGAAACTCCCCGAGTGCAACGGCGGCTACAAGGCTCTAAACACGGGCGGCTCGTCATACGGAAAACTCGACGAGAGGATCTACACGGAACTCACGACGGATCACCCGATCGACCTGACTCGCTACCAGGTGGCCAACTGCTACATGGGTCGGGCGGGGCTGATCAACTCAGGCGGTGCGAGCGGCTCGAACGACCTGCACGACGCGGTCAAGACTGCCGTCATCAACAAACGCGCAGGTGGGACGGGACTGATCTCTGGGCGCAAGGCGTTCCAGAAGCCGATGAAGGACGGCGTCATGCTGCTCAACGCGATCCAGGACGTCTACCTCTGCCAAGGCGTCACGATCGCCTAGGTGCTACCCACCGTGGTCGGTAATGGCCTTGTCGGCCTGCCGGATCTGCTCCGGGCTGGTCGCAAACCCCTTCGCATGGCGGTACGCCTCGCGCGCCCTATCGTCAAGGCCGCGGTTTCCTAGCGCGTCTCCGACAATCACATACTTGTTCCAGGCGCGCACCATTATGTCCGTCTTGATCGGAGCCGTTGTTGCCGCCTCGATCGCCCTACCAAAGAGGTCGTCCGCCTTTGTCCACATCTCTTGACGCATTGCAGGCGAGTCACTTATGGCCGCCGCGTCCACAGCGTCATCGGCTTCCTTGATGATCATTTCGAGATCGACTGGAGTGTTGTTGGTTGTGGCGCGAGGCACAGTCGAGGGCTCTGTCCTGAACGATCGCGGCAGGCTGCTTTGATCGACCGTCGACGGAGGGGTCTGTGTCTTTGCGTTTGTCTGCCCCGGTTGGTTCGTTGCCACCGTGTCGCTCTTCGCAGGCGGAGACGTCTCGGCTGTGCTCGGCTTCATCATGGCGTTGAGGACGAGGATCAGAAAGCCGATCGTCGCACCGATCAGTAGCACTGTGATGAAGAACTTGGCGATGCCCTGCTTCGTCTCCGGCTTGAGCAGCGGAGTGCGTGGCGGCGGCGGGTAGTAGACCGGCACTTGGCCCGGTGGAGGCGCCTGGTAGGGCTGGTACGGCTGCTGGTACGGCTGGGAATACGCTTGTGGGTACGGTTGCTGATAGGCGGTGGGCATCGGCGTCCCGTAAGGCGTCCTCATCGGAGCCTGCGGTTGAAGCGGCTGCGGCATTGCGCCCGGCAGATACGGGTTGTACACCGGCGGCGGGCCAGGAATGACACCGGCGGCGGTAAAGGGCACTTGGGGCTGGATCGGGTCGAGAACGACACTTCCCGACTCCATGTCCTTCAGAACCTTTTTCAGGTCGTTCGCCATCTCTCCCGCGCTCTTGTAGCGCATGTCGGGCGTTTTTTCAAGTGCCTTTTGGATCACCTGCCATAGCGAGTAGTTCGCCTGCTGCGGCTGGTCGGGCTGCTTGTTCATGATCGCGTAGGTGATGCTGACCACGCTATCGCCCTGGAACGGCTTCTTACCGCTGACCATTTCGTACAGCACGACTCCGACGCCGAAGATGTCCGAGCGTGCGTCGATCTCTTTCCCGTTAATCTGCTCCGGCGACATGTAACTGGGTGTGCCGAAGACCTGACCGTCCATCGTGATGTTGGGCTCAAAGGTCAGGCGAGCGATCCCGAAGTCGGTGAGTTTGACCTGGCCGTCCTCCAGCAGTTGGACGTTGTCCGGCTTAATGTCGCGGTGGATGACGCCGTGCTCGTGCGCGAACTGCAACCCTTCGAGGACCTCGATGGCGATGTGGACCGCCTCCTTGGGCTCGATGAAGCCGTTCTTGTCGATCTCCTTGCGCAGGTTACGGCCCGTCAGGTACTCCATCGCGATGAAGTTCTTGTCGCCGTCGGTGCCGACCTCGTAGACCGTCACGATGTTGGGGTGGACGAGCGAGCCCGCTGCTCGGGCTTCCCTTTCAAACCTCTTGAGCCTGTCTTCCCTTTGTTGCTTGCTCGCCCCGGTGGGCATGGCGAGCTCCTTGATGGCGACACGGCGGTTCATCCGCGGATCGTAGGCCTCGTAGACAATGTCGTTCGACCTGGCGATCTCACGGATGATCTGGTACTTGCCGATCGTCGTGGGGATGTTTTCGCCCATTTCCCGCCCCTTTAGACGTTTTGCCCGTAGGGTTCTGTTGCTCCTTTCCTATTTTAGGCTGGTTTGCACCCTATCCTGCGATTCGGAGCCGTTTCTGGCGCCGTCAAGGGCGAAGACGGCCTAAAAACCATCAGCCTACGAGACTTGAGGGCTTATGGTCGCTCTTTCGAAGTGCGCGGACAGCATCTACTTCCGACTTTGGCCCAGCGGAACGATCCAACTGACGGAGTCAACCGGCTCGAAAACTCCGATCGACGTTTCGGCCTTGAACACAACGGTCACCTTTTCTCCGACTACGTCCACGACGCAGTAGCCGATCCTTTCTTCCACGTGTTTGATTCGGCTTATCTTCCAGTCTCGGTCGGTCGTCGTCAACTGCTTGCTCTTATAGAACGGCGCGCCCGCCGTTCCGACCACGAACTGGTGCATCTCGTCCTTCCAGCCCGGGAGCGAAACTGCCGCGTGGTCGTAGAGATGATCGTGGCCGAAGAAGACCGCCCGGCAGCCCGCGCTGTGCAGGCTCTTCATCAGTGCGTCGCGCTTGTCGGGCGTCGTGAAGAGCCCGTCGGTGTGCGCACCGGAGAAGAACGCCATCTTGTGTGCAAAGGCAAAGACGTGCAGTGCGTGCTCTTTGGCCAGCAGGGCATCAAGCCACTTCTGATCGACCCCTGGCGAGTTGGTGCCGAACTGGTCGAGGGCGATGAACGTCACGTTCTTGACTGTGTAGGCGTAGGTCATTCCCTCCTCGCCAGCGGGGCCCTCGCCCGGACTCGCGTATCTCCCGGACATTGCACTCTTCCAATCTTCTGTCGAATGAGGGGCGCGCATCTCATGGTTGCCGCGGCAAGCGAGCACTTTGATGCCGGCATCGTAGATGGGACCCATGGCCTTCTGCCAAGTCTTGAACTGGCTCAGTTCCTCTTCGTCCGTGCTCGCGCCAGCAACGAGGTCGCCGCTGTAGAGCAGGGCGTCCGGCTTCTCGGCCACGACCGCCTTGACGAGCCGACCAAGCGCCGCCGCGTTGACTCCGTTGTCGCTTCCCCGACCGTCTCCTGTGACGATGAACCGGACGTGATCTTCTGCGCCAGCAAGCGCGGCGAAGGCTAGCAGGAAGAGCGCGAGGAACCGTCTCATACAGGGGTCAACGCTATTTTCCTCTATCGGCGGCTAGTTGTCGCTACTTTGGACACTCGCACCAAAGGCGCCCGACCAGGTCGGTCGCAAGCGGCCAATCGGAAATCGGCGAGCAGACCCCATCTGCACGCAAGCACATCGCATCGATCAAGGCTGGCCGGACTCCCGTCCTCTCACGACGCTAGATCTCTCCCCGCCGCTATCGTTGCTAGGAAGATACGCTCTTTACGCGCGGCGGGCCTTGCGACGTCGCAGGAGCGCGAGCAGCCCAAGGCTGAGCACGGCCAGCGAGCCTGGCTCCGGCACGGGATTGAGGAAGTCGTAGCCGACTGCGTCGAGCAGTCTGGTCTCCGACGGGCCCAAATCGATCTTGACCCCGCTCGTACCTGCCCAGTCCTGCACCTGCGGGTTCGGGCTGTGGATGATCCAGTCGCCCCAGTCGCCCGTCGTGCGGCCGTGTTGGTTGTACTCGACGATATTTGTCGTCGAATCGAGCGAGAAGAACGCGGAGGTCAGTGTGTTTGTGGTGAAGGAACGGCCGCCAGAGCCGTCATAGCGGTACATGTCAGCCGAAAACGGGTCCGTGCCGCCGACACCGGAGATCGTACCGAGCGCCTCGTCCACCTCATGGCACGCTACGGCGAAGTAGTCGACTTTGCCGGCGATCGGGTTGTTGTGGTCTAAGAAGCAGCTGCTGCTGTTTATGCTGATCGTGGAGTCGGTCGAGACGCTTGCGGCAAATCCGAGCGCACGGGCGTTGGCACTGCTCAACACGACGCTCGTCGTGCCGTTGACCGGGTTGTTCGTCTGGACGGGCAGGTGCGCGAGCGCCGTCGCATCGTCTGCGGTCGTCGCGTCGGCTTGGAGGGCGTTGCGGAAGTTCGTGTATGAAACGGTTCCGATGGCCGTGACGCTTTGGCCCAACCCACTAGGCATGTCCTTGAACGTGAGGTTCACCGTAATGTTGTCGGCGAAAGTAGCGTTATAAAGGCTGCAGACGGAGTTTATGGCAGCCTCCAACTGTGCTGCGTTCCCTTTGCTCGTGATCGTCGAGTCGAACGTAGGGATGATCGTCAAATTGGCAGAGGCGACGCAAGCAAGTGCAACGAGCGGTACAACGAGGAACCGTTTTCTGATATTCATTTTCCCTCCAAGGAGTTAACAACAGCCCGCAATCGCAGGCCAAAAGTAACCAATTATGCCACGCGGGAGGCGCTCTATGATCGTCCCGAGCCCCTCTCAAGCCCCGCAAATGTACTTGATTTGGCCGCTTAAACGCTCTCACACTCGCGCCAAAGGCGCTGGACGAGTTCGCTCGCCGTCGGGACGTCTTCTATCTCGGCGCAACCCGTACCGGCATACAAACACATTGCCTCAATGTCGCCGGAGTACCCCTCGCGCGGAGCCGTGGTCTCGTACCGGAAGATCTCTTCCCCGCCTGCTGTCTTGGCCACGACGTCGCCTTCGCCCGGACGAGCGCCTACTGTGGGGCACCCGGCGGCCTCCCACGTCTCCAGAGTGCTGTTGCGCAGGACGCGGTGCGCAGAGTATGGCCAGCCGCCCTCGAAGCAGACCGTGAGCGACGTCGCGCCCTTCGTCTGGACGAGTTGCCGCTTGTACTCGTCGTGCGCTCGACTCTCCTGCGAGGCAACGAACCTTGTGCCGAGCATGGCGCCTTTTGCACCCATTGACAGAATCTTCGCGATATCCTTGCCGCCAGCGATCCCGCCCGCCGCGATTACAGGAACCCCGCCTGCGGCGGCGGCGACCTCCGGCAGCAGTTC
>DATLWQ010000194.1:0-10514 GCA_035576225.1 Fimbriimonadaceae bacterium
TGTTCTTCATCCACCCGACCTTGTAATAGAGAAGCCGTCCGATCTCGCGCCCCTGCACCATCGAAGCGAGCATCTGCTGCACCAACTGCTTCGAAGCGATCGGCTCGCCTGCCACCTTGCGGTCCTTTGAGTAGGGAACACAAGCGTCGAGACACGCCTGAATGATTCCGACAGCCCCAGATGCCACCGTGTACCTCCCGTTGTCCAACGCCGACATTGCAACTTTGAATCCGTCTCCCTCTGCACCGATCATGTTCGCGGCAGGGACGCGGACGTCGTCGAAGAACATCTGCCCAGTGTTGCCAGCGCGCACGCCGAGTTTGCCTTTGATCGGTCGAGAAGTGAACCCCTTCGATTCCCGATCAACGATGAAGGCACTCATCCCCTTCGCCCTGGACTTCGCATCAGGATCAGTGACCGCGATCACCAAGAACTGGTCGGCATAGTCGCTCAGTGAGATCCAAGTCTTCTCGCCGCTTAAAACATAGTCGCCGCCGTCCTTCACTGCGCGCGTCCTGATGTTGACGGCGTCCGAGCCCGCAGTCGGTTCCGTGAGGCCGAACGCCCCAACCCGCTCTCCCTTTGCGAGTGCGGGCAGCCACCTCTGTTTCTGTTCCTCCGTCGCCCATTGCAGCAAGGTCAGACAGTGCAGCCCGCTGTGGACCGACATCACCACCCGCGCCGAGGTGTCCGCGCGCTCCAGTTCCTCACAGACGATCCCGAGCGAGATGTAGTCCGTGTCCTGGCCGCCGTACTTGGCCGGAATGCTGACGCCGAGCAGCCCAGCCTCACCCATCTTCTTCAGCGTCTCAGGGTCTGAGGTGTGCGCCCTGTCGTGCTCCCGGATGCCTGGCACGATCTCCTGCTGGCCGAACTTGTGCGCGGACTCCCGGACCAGCCGGTGTTCGGCGCTCTCAGCAAACTGCATGGGTAGATTCTGTCAGATCGCGCACCGGCACAGGGGCTAAAAACCGTGTACAGCCACAGGGTCACAGCCGACTCCCCGAGAACTCTGAGTAATATGCGCGCAATGAAAAGATTAGCGTTCGTAGCGACCCTGGCTTTGGCCTGCTCGATGGCTCTCGCCCAGGGAGTCGGCCTCGACCAATATCTAGGCCAGATCCAGCCGCGCGAACTCGGGCCAGCGTCCATGGGAGGGCGCATCAGCCAGTTCGCGGTCTACGAAAAGGAGCCCCGAATCTTCTACGTCGCCTCCGCCAGCGGCGGACTGTGGAAGACCGAGAACGCGGGCCTCACCATGGAGCCCGTCTTCAATAAAGAGGCTGCGGTCTCCCTTGGCGCAGTGGCCGTCAGTCAGGACGACCCCAACCTCGTGTGGGTAGGGACTGGGGAAGAGAACAGCCGCAACTCGACAACCTACGGCGCAGGAGTCTTCAAGTCGACAGACGGCGGCAAGACCTGGGAGTACATGGGCCTCAAAGAAACGATGCAGATTGCGCGGATCGTCATCAGCCCGAAGAATCCGGACGTCGTCTACGTCGCGGCGCTCGGTCACCTGTGGGGACCGAACGAAGACCGTGGCGTCTATAAGACGGAGGACGCAGGGAAGACCTGGACCAAGGTCCTCTACGAGAACGAGAAGGCCGGCTTCATTTCGCTTGAGATGGATCCGAAGAACCCGGACGTCCTCCTCGCAGCCAGTTGGGAGCGTATGCGCTGGCCCTGGAAGTGGGCAAGCGGCGGCCCGTCGAGTTCGATCTACCGAACGACCGACGGCGGCAAGAACTGGAAGAAGTCCATGAAGGGGATCCCGGAGAGCGACACCGGCCGAATCGGCTTGAGTTATTTCCGCAAAGACCCGAAGGTCGTCGTTGCAAGCGTCGAAAAAGCGACTGTCGGTAGCGGTGCAGACAGAAAGACGGACGGCGGAATCTACCGCAGCACCGACGGCGGGCAGTCGTGGACCAAGGTCAACGACCTCAACCCCCGACCGTTCTACTTCAGTTGTCCGATCCAAGACCCTGTCGACGAGAACCGGATCTATCTTTCTGCTGTCCAAAACTACGTCAGCAACGACAAGGGCAAGACGTTCGAAACGATCCGCATGCCGAGCATCCACGTCGACAACCACGCCTTCTGGGTGGATCCGAGCGACAACAATCACCTTTTGGTCGGCAACGACGGCGGGGTAGGGCAGAGCAGGGACGGCGGCAAGACCTGGGAGCACATGAACTATCTGCGAGTCGGCCAGTTCTACGCGGTCAGCGTCGACATGCGCAAGCCGTACTGGGTCTACGGCGGTCTGCAGGACAACGGCTCCTGGGCAGGCCCCACTCAGACCTCGCACGGCGACGTCAACCTGCACGACTGGTACACCTTCAACGGCGGCGACGGCTTCTACACGCAGAACGACCCCGAGGACTGGACCACCGTGTACAGCGAGAGCCAGGGCGGCTTCCTCGTCAGGACGGATATCAAGACCGGAGAACGGCGATTCATCCGTCCACGCCCCGACAAGGGCGGCCCGCCGCTGCGGTTCAACTGGGACACGCCCGTCCTGATCTCTCCTCACAACCACGAGATCATCTATGTGGGCAGCCAGTTCCTGCACAAGAGCGTAGACCGCGGTGAGAACTGGGAGACGATCAGCCCCGACCTGACCACGAACGACCCCGAAAAGCAGGATCCGCACGCTGGCGTCTCTCCAGAAGACACAGGAGCGGAGCGGCACACGACGATCGTCACGATCTCCGAGTCGCCGGTCCAGGCCGGCGTCATCTGGGTGGGCACTGACGACGGAAACCTGCAACTCACCAAGGACGGCGGCAAGACGTGGACAAACCTGATCGAAAAGGTCCCCGGCGTTCCCAAGAACACCTGGGTCAGCCGCGTCCGGGCCAGCAAGTACGAGGTGGGCCGCGCGTACGTGACCTTCGACGGTCACCGCAACGACGACTACAAGCCGTACGTCTTCGTGACCGAGGACTTCGGCGAAACGTGGACCGACCTCACCGCGAGCCTTCCAGACTTCGGATCGACCTACGTGATCACCGAGGGCGAGCGGAACCCCGACCTTCTCACGCTCGGCACCGAGTTCGGGCTCTTCTTCTCGCTCAACCGAGGGATCACTTGGACTAAGTACGCGACCGGCGACTGGCCGACGGTCAGGGTCGACGACCTCGTCATCCACCCGCGCGAACTCGACCTCGTGGTCGGCACGCACGGCCGCTCGATCTGGATCATCCCGATCGCCGCGCTCGAGCAACTGACGACTGACAACCTCGCGGCGGACGCCTTCGTCTGCCAGCCGCAGACCATGTACCTCATGGGCTTCATCAAGAGCCACGGATCGAACGGCGACGAACTCTGGTCTTCACCGAACAGCCAGCCCGACGCGACGATCTACTACTACATCAAAGAGAAGACCGACGCGAAAGTCTCCATCGAGATCACGCGTGCAAACGGCGAAGACGTCGCGACACTGGACGGCGATGGGGAAGCGGGCCTGCACAAGGTCCGCTGGTTTCCGAACAGGAGGCGGCCTGCAGTGCCTGGCGACTACAGCGTCGTCCTCAAGGTCGGCGACAAGGAGTACCACACGTCGCTTGCGGTCGAGGACCTCAGTAAGTCCAATGATCCGAACGTGATCATCCCAGACCAGCGCTGACGAAAAGATCCCGCCCCTCCCTGTCGCAGGGCCGGGAAGGGCGGGCCGCCGTTGGTCTATTGCGGGGAATTTGCCCTGCGCCGTTTTGCAAGAACGGCCAAAGGCAAAGCGAGAACAAGGAGCGACGCAGGCTCAGGCACGGGCAGAGCGGTCGCGCTGAGTTCGAACATCAGGTTGCCGTCCGCCCACGGCTCGAAGACCTCGTACTCGTCGGCACTCAGTACTGAGTCACCGTTCAGATCGCGATACCAGCCAGACGAAGAAGAGCTTCCGGGGACCGTTGACTGCTGGTTGCGCAGATGTGGGTGGACGGTGCCCGGCCCGGTCGCCGTCAGGCTCACGAGGATGCCGTATCCGACCAAAGCGTCCGAGGGAGGTGCGCTCAGCACGATTCCGAGGTTGTTGGCGACGAAGTCAGGCCCCGTTCCTGGCGCACCGGCGAAGAACGAGCCGAGGTTGCGCGTCGTCGAGCCCACGAGGTCGCTGAACGCAGGGCCGGTTCCGACCAGGTTGACTGTCCGGTAGATCGAGATAGTCGCCAGGAAGTCCGTGTACGAGCCTGCGGTCGAAACGCCAGCCTGGCCAGTGTATGAATCGACACGCCACAAGGTGCCCTTCTGCGGCGCGGGCAGAACCATTCGATCGCCGATTTGAAAGTCGTGCGGGCCAACGAACACGCCCGTGTCTGAAAGGAAGTCGTAGGTGTCAAAGATCAGCGCGGCGGAAGCATTGGCCCAAAACCCCGCAAGCAAAAGAGCACACGCCCCTCCAAAAAAACGAGTTACTGCCATTGTCAGTCACCAAGCGCCGCACAGCTGCGACGCTCAAGACTATAACGCGGACGTTGGCAGCCCTGTTCGATTGGCGTAGGACATCGAGAAGATTGGTCTGCCCGCTATTGGACAATCTTTCGCGTTAGGATCTCTCCGAGCCGCTTGACGCCCACGGTGATGTCGTCGACTGCAGCCGTACTGTAGGCGAGGCGCAAAGCGTTGCGCGCATATTGCCCAACACAATAGACCGGGGAAGGGAAGCATGAGACCCCGGCCCTGAGCGCTTGCTCCGCAC
The DNA here is from genome assembly GCA_035576225.1 of Fimbriimonadaceae bacterium. Taxonomy (GTDB): domain Bacteria; phylum Armatimonadota; class Fimbriimonadia; order Fimbriimonadales; family Fimbriimonadaceae; genus JADFMN01. The sequence goes on from DATLWQ010000194.1 coordinate 4,697, forward strand.
ATTCATCGGCGTCCTGGGAAGACGGCAGGTGCAGCTCAGCGACATAGCCGACCGAAGGTTTCGACCAATGGCACCCCTTGGGCATGCTCTCTTGCAGCGCTGCAAGCATCGCTTGTCGACGAACAAGGTAGCGGGGAACTGACCTCGCGATATGCCGCCCCATCGACCTCGATTTGATGAAGTTGGCAAGGCACCCCTGGATCAGGGTGGACGGGGCCGACCCTAGGCCGAGACTTCGGACCGCGATCCGCTGCCTGATGTGCCCCTTGGCGAAGACGGTCGCGATGCCGACCTTTTGGCCGAGCACCTTTCCTATGCAGTCGAACGAGACGACGTCGACCGACGCACCTTCGGATAGTTCCGATAGGAACGACGGGCGTGGCCCATTGGGACGCACCCAAAAGGCGGACACGTCTTCAAAGACGGAGATGCCGTATTTGTCGGCGATCTCGATTGTTCGTCTCTTGTTTTCGAGGCTCGCCGACTCTCCCGTCACCTGGTTGCAGGTAGGGAAGAGGAAGGCTGCGCTCACACCACCGGCCTTTGCTTCGTCTTCAAACCGCTCCAGGTCGATGTCACCGTCCTTGTCTGGAACCCCGACAGGTTCGATCCTGAACGAGGCGAAATAGTCTTCTGCAAAAGGGAAGGCAGGCGTCTGGACGATCACCTTCGTACCTTGGGGACATCCGACGTCCATGAGGACCGCGTTCGTGGCAACGGCGCCGCCCGTCACGGTGATCTCGTCGGGGTGCGTCTCCAGCCCTAGTGTGGCGTAGTGCCCGCAGAGCCCGGTCAGCAATTGGCCAAGGCCAAAAAGCCCCCGCTCCTCGCCCGTCTCGGGCCCGTTTCGCAGGAGCGTGGCCAGAAAGTCCTTCCAGTCGAACAGTTCAGGGTCAGGCTCTGCTGTCGCTAAGTTGACTGTCCCCTGGGACTTCGCCTTTCCCCCATAGTCGGTCTGAGTCCCACAGGGCGTGATCTTCGGTCGCTCACCTCCAATTCTCTCGCTGGGCCTCTGGACGAACGTGCCGGACCCGACGATTCCCCGGGCATAGCCCCTTGTCTTCAGCACTTCATACGCCTGGAGCGCGGTCACGCGGCAGACCCCCGTCTGCTGCGCCAATAGCCGAACGGTCGGCAGACGGGTCCCCGGAGCGATGAGGCCGGACACGATCTGCGTCTGGATCTGGTCGGCTATCTGCCTGTGCAATGGCTTGTCGCCACGCACGATCGTCAATTCCAGCGCCGTCGACATCTCCCCCTAGGGACGGGAAGGGGAATAGAGCGCGTTCAGCCGCAAATGACAATCATAATTGTCATAATATACATTATCGGAAACATATGCTCCTAACTCGCTGCCTGTCCTTCGGACAACAGGATCGCGTCGAGCCGGCTCGCCGCTTTGTCGGCCGCTGCGAGGATCGCGTCCGCATCAAGCGGGCTTTCTCCCTTGGTCATCCGGCGCACGACGACGTAGCCCACGGCGACCGCAGCGGCGACCGCGAGGATCGTCCACAATGCTGGCCCTGCGCAACGCTCTTTCTTGCCGGAATCTGTCACGTTTTTCGTGCTCCTGTCTAAGTTAGACGGTTAACTTTGTATCGGGCGTTTCATATGCCCGGTTCAGGATAGGGCCAATAAACCTAGCAACGGTAGACTCCCCCCGGATGCTCGACAATCTCACCAGACGCCTGGGAGGCATCTTCTCCGGCCTGCGACGTAAGGGGCGACTGACCGAGTCAGACGTCAAGGACATGCTGCGCGAAGTGCGCGTCGCTCTCCTCGAGGCCGACGTCAACCTCAAAGTCGCCAAAGAGTTCGTCGAGAAGGTCCGGGAAAAGGCAGTCGGCGAGGACCTCTACGGCACCCTCTCCGCCGAGCAGACTCTGATCAAGATCGTCCGGGACCAACTCGTAGAACTGCTCGGAACAGAAGACCGCGGAGTCCACTGGTCCCCTTCCCCTCCCACGGTCGTCCTCATGTGCGGCCTCCAGGGCTCCGGCAAGACGACGACCTGCGCTAAACTCGCGCTCTGGTTCAAAAAGGCGGGCAAAAAGCCGGTTCTCGCGGCGTGCGACGTCCAGCGCCCTGCGGCGATCAAGCAGTTGCAGGTGCTCGGCGAGCAGGTCGACGCGCCCGTCTATGCGGAGGAGGGTGGCGATCCCGTCCAGATCGCCAAGAAGGCCAAGGAGTATTGCAAGGATCACTTCTGCGACGTCCTCATCGTCGACACGGCCGGACGCCTCACGATCGATGACGAACTCATGGACCAACTGGCGGCCATCGGCAAGGCCGTCGGGCCGTCAGAGACCCTCCTAGTGCTCGACTCAACGACAGGCCAAGAGGCTGTCAACGTCGCCGGCGCCTTCCACGAGCGGAACGCCCTGACCGGAGTGATCTTCACCAAGCTCGATGGGGACACAAGGGGTGGCGCGGTCCTGAGTGTCCGAGAGGCCACGGGGGTCCCCGTGCGCTTTGTCGGCGAGGGCGAGCAGGTCGAAGCCCTCACCGAGTTCCGGGCCGACCGCATGGCAGAGCGGATCATCGGCATGGGGGACGTCATGGGCATCATCGAGAAGGCCGAGGAGGCCGTCGACCTGGAAGCCGCCGCAGGGCTCCAGGCCAAGATGAAGACCGGCCGGCTCGACTTCAACGACATGCTCGACCAGTTCCGAGCCATCCGCAAGATGGGCCCCCTCAAGAACGTCATGAAGATGATCCCAGGCTTGACTGCCCAAGTTTCGGAGGAAGAGTTGGACAGTCTCGACGAAGGCAGGATGGATCAGGTCGAGGCCATAGTCCTCAGCATGACGCCGGGAGAGCGGGAAAATCCTGATATACTGAACGGCTCGCGCCGCAGACGGATCGCCGTCGGCTCTGGCACCTCGCCGCAAGAGGTCAACCAACTCGTGGACAAACTGTACTTGATGCGGAAGCAGATGAAGCAGATGTCCAAGTTGGAAAAGAGGCTCGGCAAGCGCAGGCGCAGGTAGCAACCAGGAGATTTCAGCAAAAACGTGGTCAAGATCAGATTGAGAAGGATGGGCAACGCCCATCGGCCCTTCTACCGTGTGGTGGTCATACCCAGCACCCGCGGGCGCGACGGTGCGTTCAAGGAACTCATAGGCACCTATAACCCGCTCACCAAGCCTAAACAGGTAACTATCGACAAGGAGCGCGCGCTCCACTGGCTCATGGAAGGCGCACAGCCGACCGAAACCGTGGCCTACCTCCTAAAGCAGCAGGGCGTGCTCGATGAGTTCTTCAGCAAGCGCCCTAGCGCCAAGGACAAGTTCAAGTTCCTCGACAAGACGACCGGCCCGATGAGCAAGAAGTCTGTCGTCCAGGAGATGCCCGCGACCCCGGCGCCGGAACCGGCACCAGCGGAAGCGAAGGCCGAGGAGCCGGCCGCCGAACCAGTAGCCGAGGTGCAGCCGGAGCCTGCGCCTGCCACGGAGGAGTGAGATGAGCCTGAAGCCACTCGTAGAGAACCTCGTCAGAAACCTCGTTGAGGAGCCAGAGGCCGTCTCCGTCGACGAGACCCACGACCGGGGAACGGACGTTTACAGTGTCACAGTCGCGCCCAACGATGTCGGAAGGATCATTGGCAAGGACGGCCGAGTCATCACCTGCGTCCGCCACGTCGTCAGCGCCGCTGGCGCCAAGAGCCGTCAGAAGACAGTCGTCAAGGTCGTCACAGAGGACTGACGCAATGGCGGGCCGACGCCCAGCCTCCGAGCCGGACGGCCACGTCCGAGTCGGACAGATCGTCGGCCCGTTCGGCATTAAAGGGGCCGTCAAGGTCAAACCCCTCACCGACTTCCTCGAGCGCTTCGAAGTCGGCGCGACCGTGTTCGTCGACGGAGAGCCCCACAAAGTCCTCTCGTTCCACTGGCACAAGGACCAAGTCAGGCTCGGCCTCGAAGGCGTCGACACGCCTGAGCAGGCAGAAGACCTCCGCTGGGCGTACCTCACACTTCCCTCCTCCGACCGCCCCGAGATGGACGAGGACGAGTTTCTCGCAAGCGACCTCATAGGACTGGACGTCGTCGAGGGCGGCAAACTCCTCGGCACTGTCGAAGACGTCCTTTCTTCGCCTGCCCACGACATCCTAAAAGTCGGCGACGCCATGATTCCGCTCGTCTCGCAGTTCGTCAAGAAGATCGACCTGCAGGCTGGCACGATCGACGTCGAACTCATCGAGGGCCTCCGCCCGGGAGACGAAGCCTAGTGCCGAACTTCATCGACGAGGCGAAGGTCGTCCTGGTCAGCGGCGACGGCGGTGACGGCTCAGCGAGTTTCCGGCGCGAGAAGCACGTGCCTCGCGGCGGGCCCGAAGGCGCGGACGGCGGCAGAGGCGGCGACGTCGTCTTGGTCGCAGACCACCACGTTCGCACCCTCTACGACGTGCGCCTCCACGGCGCGTACAAGGCCGAGAGCGGCGGACGCGCCCACGGCAACAAGACCGGCAAGGACGGAGCAAACGTCGAGGTCAAAGTTCCGGTCGGCACGGTCGTCTACGACGAAGACACAGGCGACGCGCTCGCCGATCTCTCCGTCACGGGAGCGCGCTATGTCGCCTGTCGCGGCGGCAAAGGCGGCTTTGGCAACCTCCACTTTGCCAACAGCGTGCGCCAGGCGCCGACCATCGCGCAGAAAGGCGCGCCCGGAGAAACGCTCGAGGCGAGGCTGGAACTCAAACTCATCGCCGACGTCGGCCTTGTCGGCCTGCCGAACGCCGGCAAGAGCACGCTCCTGAGCGCGGTCAGCGCCGCCAAACCCAAGATCGGCAGTTACCCGTTTACAACAATCGAGCCCAACCTCGGCGTCGTCAAGGCGGGCGACACGACGTTCGTCATCGCGGACCTTCCCGGCCTCATCGAGGGCGCGAGCGAGGGTCACGGCCTCGGCCACCAGTTCTTGCGCCACGCCGAGCGTACGCGCGTCCTCGTCCACGTCGTCGACGGCTTCCCTATCGACGGATCCGACCCGATCGACAACTACCACAAGATCGAGAAGGAACTCTCCCTCTACTCGGACCAACTCGGCGACAAGGCCAAGATCGTCGCAATGAACAAGACAGACCTCGCCCCTCCCGACGACGTCGAGGTCATGGTCGGTTTCTTCCAGGAAGCAGGCGTCGAGGTCATCCCTGTTTCAGCCGCCACAGGGGCAGGTACAGAAAGGCTCATATTCGAGGCCGCCCGCCTCCTTGCAGAGACCGATCCGCCTGAGCCAGTCCACGTCATCGTCCCCGAGTTCAAGAAACAACGCGACCTCACCTGGGACGCCGAGCAGGAAGAAGAGGGCGCCTACGTCGTCACCGGCGACCGCATCGAGCGCCTCATCCACATGACGGACCTCGAGAACTCCGAGTCGATCCGGTACCTTCACCGGCGGCTCGAGAGGATCGGCGTCATTAAGCGCCTTCGCGACCTCGGCATCGAAGAGGGCGACTCCGTCCAGATCGGAACGGTCGTCTTCGAGTACAAGGACTGGTAATGAAGTACGGGATCTTTGGAGGCACGTTCGATCCGCCGCACGTCGGCCACATGAATATTGCCAAGGCGGCCCTCGCCCAGTTGGGCCTCGACGAGGTCATCTGGGTGCCCGCCAACAGAAACCCGCTCAAGCGCCGCCGCCAATCGTCCGCCGAGCAGCGACTCAAGATGTGCGAACTCGCCATCGATGGCCGTGCAGGCATGGCGATCAGCGACATAGAGACCTCGCGAGGCGGAGAGAGTTACCTCGTGGACACACTTCGCGAACTCAAGATGGTCATGCCCGGCGAGTACTGGTTCATCCTGGGAGCCGACGCTCT
>DATLWQ010000195.1:0-2362 GCA_035576225.1 Fimbriimonadaceae bacterium
ACGCCGCGTCGCCGAGGTCCTTGCGCACGACGTTCACGCCCAGCGGTAGCGGCAGCCCGCCCGTCCGCTCGTGCCACCACTTGCCCATGTTGGCGATCTCGACGAGCCCTTCCCTCTCGTAGGTGAGTTGGCCTTCGTGGATGATCAGTCCGGCCCTGTACTGGCCGCTTTGGATCGCGGGGATGATCTGGTCGAAGGGGACGACACCGTACTCGGGCTTGACGCCCTCGCCGAACTGGTCGTCGAACCAAAGGTTGAGTTGCAGGAACGCGCTGGTCAGGACGCCCGGGACGGCGATCTTTGTGCTACGAAGTTCTTCTAGGGAGAGATCGCTCTGTGCCACGATCATCGGCCCGTACTGTTCACCGAACGACCCGCCGTGCCGCAGGAGCGCGTACTTGTCCGCCACGTAGGCGAAGGCGTGGACGCTCACCGCGCTCGACTCCAGCCTCCCTTCCCTCGCCCACTCGTTGAGCGTCTGGATGTCGCGGAGGATGTGCTCGAACTCGTGCTCGCTCTCGACCTGGCCGTTGGCGAGGCCCCAGAACATGAACGCGTCGTCGCTGTCGGGCGAGTGGCCCAGCCGGATCTTCATTTCGCGCACAGGTTACCGTCCGGCCCTTGGAAGTGACGTCTTCTGGCCCCCGAAACCCCTTTGGCGTAGAATCGGTAGGTGCGTTGAAGCACGGAGCAGTTCTATGAGAAAGGTACTCATACTCGTTGCCGCGTCGATCGTTTCCTCGGCCTGCTGGGGCCAGACCCCTGAGATGGGCCCGCCGACCGAACTCAAGGCTTTCGACTGGCTCGTCGGGAGCTGGACAGCCGACAAGTCGTCGTTCAGCCTGCCGGACATGGGGCCGATGGAAGTGACTTCGACACTGACCGCCGTTTGGGACGGCCAGTTCTTGAAACAGACTTCGGTCATGGACTTTGGCGTGATGTCGATGACCGAGACGATGATGTTCGGTTACGACCCAGATAAGAAGGAGTACTTCTCCCACGCCTTCACCAACATGGCGCCCTTGCCGCGAATCGAACACGGGAAAATGGAGAACGGATCGCTGGTCATGGTCAGCGACCCGTGGGACGTCATGGGAGGCGACACGGTCAGCCGAGGAACGGTAACAAAGATTGACGATGACACCTTCAAGTTAAAGATCGAGTTCAAGGTCGACGACTCGTGGGTGGTCGCGAACGAAAGCACGTTCCACAGAAAGAAAGAGTCACCTTCGGCGCGCTAGTTGACGGGCGGTCTATTTGACGGCTTCGAGCGCCGTCTCAAGGTCGCTCAGGATGTCGCGCACGTCCTCGATGCCGAGGCTCAGGCGTATGCCGCCGGGATCGATGCCCGCCTTGATCTGCTCCTCGGGCGGAATCGTGGAGTGCGTCATGCTCGCGGGGTGTTCGATGAGCGTCCTTATCTGACCCAGCGAGACGGCTAGCGTGACGCTGAGGGCGTTCGCCGCGATGGTGTCACAAAGGGTGACAGCGCGCTTGTAGGCGACCTCCGCCGATCCGTCGAGTTCGAAATAAATCATGGCTCCCGGCGCGAAGTCGCCGTCGATGTCGCGCATCTGCTTTTGAGCAAGGCACTTCTGCTCGAACGAGTCGAGGCCGGGGTAGTAGACCTTCTTGATCTTGGTGTGGAGTTCCAGGAACTCTGCGATCCGCTGGGCGCTGAGTTGCTGCCTTTCCAGCCTCGTCGCGAGGGTCGGCACACCGTAGACCAGGATGTGCCAGGCGGCGTCCGGGGTCATGGAGCCGCCGAAGTCCTTGCGGTAGAGGAGCAGGTCGGTCTCCGCGGCGCGCGGGCCGATGACCGCCCCGCCCATCGTTGCGCCGAAGCCGCTGATGTGCTTGGTCAGGCTGTGGACGACGAAGTCGACTCCGAGCGTGAGCGGGCGCTGCGCATAGGGCGATGCGAACGTATTGTCGACAATCGTGACGATCCGTTCTTCATCCTTTCTGCCTTTGTTGATGCGCTTGACGAGTCCGACCACGCCCTCGATGTCGATGATCTCCATCGTCGGGTTGCAGGGCGTCTCGAAATAGATGACGCGCGTCTCGGGCTTGATCGCCTTTTCCAAGGTCTTGAGGTCCTTGAAGTCGACCGCAGAGTTGGAGACGCCGAAGCGGTCTAGCCAAGTCGTAATATGCGCATAGGTGCAGCCGTAGATCGCGCGGTGGAAGCAGATGTGTTCGCCTGCCTTGATGTGGATGCCGATCGCTGCACTGATGGCGGCCATGCCCGTGCTGAAGCAGACGGCGGTCTCGCCCTTCTCCGAAAACGCAAGTGTCTCCTCGAGCAGCCCGGCGCACGGCTCGTCGAGCCGATCGTAGATGTAGATCGGGTGCTCTTTTT
>DATLWQ010000196.1:0-4234 GCA_035576225.1 Fimbriimonadaceae bacterium
GATCCGCCCTATGACACCGAGAGGCTTCTGCGTTGGCCAGCCTGTCTTTTCCGTGCCCGTCGGTGAGACGATCGTGTGCCACCAGACGTCGGTCGGAGTCTTTCCGCGCTCGGCTTTCTCCGGAGTGACGAGACCTGGAGCCATGTAGGGGATGCGATCCATCTCGTCGTAGTTAAAGGTGTAGTTCTTCGGGTCGCGGACGTACCACAGGATGTTGTCGTGTTTGGCGGGCCACTTGGTCTTGCTTCGACCGCCATAGTCGTACGCCCACACGATCTCGTTCATGAAGCACTCGCGTCCGAAGATCTGGTCGAGCAGAACTTTGCAGTAGTGGACTTCGCGATAGTCCACGTGGAGAAAGAACGAGCCGTCGGACTTCAGGACCCGCTTTGTCTCGACGAAGCGCGGCTCGAGGAACGCAAGGTAGTCGTCGAACGAGTCGGCAAACGTATGCGAACCGACCCTCTGAGTCCGATACCTCTGTCCCTTGAACCCAGTGCGGTCGCCGTCCTCGTCGCGTTCGGTGGTAAGCCGCGTCCGTGTTTGGGAGCGGCCCGTGTTGAAGGGAGGGTCGATGTAGACGAGGTCGACGCAGGCGTCGGCGAGCGACCTCAGGAACGGCAGGTTGTCCCCGTGGTGGACTTCGACGGTCGGGCTGGCCGCTTTCATTGGGACGAGCCGAGTCTACCGCCCATCACCGGGTCCCGAAGCCGGTGCCGCAGGAGCGGCACCCTCCCCGGTATGTGTTAGAATCCATGTGCTGAGCGGGTGTAGTTCAGCGGTAGAACGTCAGCTTCCCAAGCTGAATGTCGCCGGTTCGATCCCGGTCACCCGCTCCAAGTCGCTTCGTTGACACTCGAGGGCTGACGTTATCTCCGTTGGCTCGCGTTTCACTGTCTCTCGCCGCATTGTCACTTCTTGCTAGCCCAATTGACGTCGATGCCATGAGCCATCAACAGTTCCGAGAGTTGGCCGACGTGGCCGCCCAGGTGACGGACGTTCAGCACCTGGTGGTCCATCTTCGGGATCTTGTACCAGTGGAAGCCTGGGTCGTCGGTCGTGAGGTCGAGCCGCTCCACCCACTGCGGAACGCTCTCAAAGATCGTCTCCAAGTATTCGAGAAGCTCCTGGCGCGTATACGGATCGATGACCGGCGGATCCGCGTCCTCCCACAGGTCGGTCGCTCCGTCGCGGTGCTTCTCCCACGGCACGAAGTCGGCCTCCTTCTGCATGAGATAAAAATGGGTGAAGAAGAGCGCGTGGTAGGCGATGCGCCAAAAGTTGCGCGGATGCTTCCCGGCGACCCACACGTCTTCGGGGCACTTTTCTATCTCTTCGCGCAACATCGCGAGCCCTGCGCGGTACTGACCGGCAAGCGCGTCCTTGATCTTGTCCATTTCACCAAGGATGATATCAGAATGTGGGCGCACCCTCTTTGGAAAACAAATGGGGCCGGGCGGTGCGCGAACACCGCCCGGGTCGGAGCCACCCTTCTTATCTGCCGAGCTGCTTGACTTCGATCGATCCGTCCGGCATCTGCGACCAACTCAGTTTGTAGACCTTCGTCACGGTGTCGAGGACGTCGCGCAGGGTCGCGACTTCCAACTTGGCTTCGAGCAACCGCGCGCTCGTTATGCCTTCGGTCTTGATCCTCACGCCCGAGACGTGTGAGAGTTGGGCGAGGAACTTCTTGATCTCTGTCCTCGTGACACGCATGGTTATCGAGGAAGCGAGGCCCCCTGCAGACTGGTCGGCACCGCCTTTGAGGACGATCGTCACCGACGTCGGCTCTTGCCCTGAATGCTCTGGAGAGGCAACAGTGCGTGAGACCTCGACAGCGCCGAGGCTTCCTTCGCGCACCGTAGGCACGGCAATCTTGCCGCCGACTGCAACGACTGCGGTGCTGGCGCTCCCAGACATGACCATCGGGGCCTTACCGCCGATCGCGACCACTGGGGTTCCTGCGCTCCCCGACACGACCTTGGGCGCGGTACCGCCGATTCCTTGGACAGTAACCTCGGCGTTGCCGGACAGCATTCGAGGAGCGGTTCCTTCAACGACCCGGACACTAACGCCGGCGCTGCCCGAAACGACCTTGGGAGCGCTTCCCCCGATTGCCTGCACCGAACCCCGAGTGCTGCGGGACAAGGCGCGCGGAGCCGAGCCGCCTAGCCAGCGACCCTGACCTTTGTCTGACCAGAATCTCGTCTGAGAGTCGGAACCGGTCAAGAAGACGGGGCCCTGCACCTTCACTCTGATGGGGCCACTTTGCGACAAGCCTTTGACTTTCGTTGACTGCGGCACGAGATGCCCCTCTACTACGTGTCCGGCGATGGCCTCACCGACTGGGGGCGACCCCTGTGCCCAACCCACATCGTTCGAGTTCAGCGGGTTGGCCGACAGCCAGAACACCCTGCCGCCTGTGTCGCGGATGACCAGGGGATCCTCCTGCACGACTTGTAGAAGCTGCTTGTCAGCCGCCTTGATGGTGACCCTGGTCTCGCGCCCTTCTGGGTCGACCAAGATCAGCGGAATCTCTTTGGCGACGCGGATCTCTTGGAAGTTCGCCCGTCTAAGGGTGACCTTCACATCGGGGCTCGTAACTTTTGCGTCCTGGTGCTTGAGTGCGACCGGCACCGATCCGAGGGCGCTGAGGCCGAGCAAGAGAGGCAAGAGGACCTTGCCGGAGTTGGAGATTGTTCGTGGAGTCTTCATATCGTTGATCCTTCGTTTGAGAGTTCTGAAAGTGGGTGCGGCGCTGAGCGCTGCGAGCGACGGGCGTCCCGAAGAGACGCTCACCAGCATCGCGGCGTAGTCGCCCGGGCTGCATGCGGTATTGGCGATCGCGTACTCGTCGCACGCGGCCTCGCGAGAGAACTGCCACTCACGGCGCGCGATCCAAACTGCGGGGTTGAAGAAGAAGAGCGCGTGGTTGAGGAAGACGAACAGCGATGACAGCGAGTCCCACCGCCGCACGTGCGCCAGTTCGTGCTCGATCACCATGTCGACCTCGTTCCCGCTGAGGCCGGAGAGGTGCCATGACGGGAGCAGCACGCATGGGCGAAACAGTCCAAAGACCAGCGGCACTGGCACGTCATTGTGCGCGCGGACGTCAATGCCGTAACGCTCACTGAGGCTAGCGATGGGCTGGCTACGCTTTGCCAGACGCCGGATGCGCGCGTGGGCGACCAGTCCGAGCACGGCGAACGCGAGCACGCCCAAGACCCACGCGCCGAAGAGGATCGCTGGCCAGTCAATGCCCGCAGGCTGGTAAGCGCCGTAGTGGTACGTCACGATAGCCTGTGGTGCAGACATCGGCAGCACCTCCGGCTCTACTGGACGCAGAATTGGCAGGCCGACCAAGAGGAAGAGACCGAGGAACAGCCGCGCGAACGCAAAGAGCCACAATAGCGCCTTCGCCTTCGCAGGCATTCCCCTCCAGAGGCGAGTCGCGACCCACACGAGCGCGATCGCCATGGAGCCGCCCAAGCAGGCCCGGAGCAACGAATCGATCCAGGCTTGCGTCACTTGTGCCCCCTCCCCTCCATCTTCTCGACGATCTTGCGAAGTTCGGCGACCTCGTCTTCGGTAAGGTCGGGGTTCTCGGCGAGGAACGCTACCAGCGGGCTGACGGATCCGCCGAGAGCGCGCTGAACAAACCTTTTCACGGCTCCGCGGTCAAGGTCGCCGGAGGCGATCTGCGGCGAGTAGTGGTAGACGCCGTCGCGCTTTTCGCGGGCGAGGTAGCCCTTCTGCCTCAGCCGCTCCATCAAGGTCAGCACGGTTGTTCGCGCGTAGCCCCGCTGCTCGCCGAACCCCTCTGCCGCCTCGCGGACGGTCTGGGGGCCCGCCTCGGCAAAGTGCCGCATGAGGCTCATTTCGAGCGTCGAAAGATCTTTCTTCTTGGTTCGTTTCATCTCGTGAAACCTGACTACATACGTAGTCTACCACACTTAACGACAAATGTAGTCAAGAGGTTCCGCGAATTTTATGCAGCGACCGGAGAGAGCGCCGAACGATAGCGCTCGATGACCGATTCGGCGATCTCAGCGAGGTTGGGAACGCCGTACTTGGTGTGCACGTGCCCGTCGCGCAACTTCCCTTCGATCTGCTCCTTGCTCACGCAGTCTCCCGCTATCCAGTCCCTGGCTCCGTCCGGCGTCAGGTCAAGGGTCTTGCCGTTGGCCTCGAGGAACGCTACAAGGCCGACGAAGGCACAGGTTCCGTTCCCTTC
>DATLWQ010000197.1:0-4441 GCA_035576225.1 Fimbriimonadaceae bacterium
TCGAACCCCTGATCCGCAGTTCACTCCGGCGTGAGTGGCCAATCGTTCGCCTGCGAGACTATGTGCTCGTTGGGTTTGTCCCTTCGTCCCCAGAATAGGCTATACAATGTCGGTATGAGGGTGTCTCTTAGAGCGCTAGTAGGGGTAGCGGTGGTTGCGGTGCTGGCAGGTTCGGGCTGCCAGAGCCCGGAGCAGCAGGCAGAGCACTTGGATGCAAGCGTTTTCGGCCAGATCCTGGAGCACTATGTCTGGCAGAACGGAGTGCTCCCGGCGAGCACCAAAGAACTCGACCGGTTCCAGGAGGAGAACGGGCTGACACTCCCGAACGGTGGAGTGGCGGCCTACACGTGGGTGGTCAAGAAGACGGACAAGGAGAAGGGCACGTTCGACGTCGAGGTCGGGCGCATCGGCGCGGACGCGGGACAGCCTATGACCATCGCGATCCACCCCGAGCAGGTGTGGAGGTTCAAGCCGCTCGTCGACTACCAGAGCGATACGAACGTCTTCCCCTATTTCTACAGCGGGAACCTCTTTGACGCCGAGTGGAACCATGCTCACTGGGTCGCCGCCGTGGTTGCAAATGCGGTCGCCGACAAAAGAGTACACGCCGGAATGTCGAGCAACGAAATACTCAACGCCTGCGAGGAGGAGGAGGCCGACCTCTTCGACGCAGGCAAGGAGGGCACGCAAACGAAGGTCCGCGAATACTCCGAAGGGCTCGAGGTCTCGCTAGAACCCAACGGCGACGACCTAGAGATCGTCGTCCTGGGCGACAAGAACGAATACCGCTACCAGTGCACGGCGAAGGGCGAGCAAGCGTCCACGGACGTCAAGGTGACCGCCCTCTAGCCAATCAATAGTTGCGCTTTGCGACCAGGTCGTCCAACTGCTTCTTGAGCGGGATGAGTTCTTCGTCGACGATCTTCTTGTTCAGGTCGGCGAGCGACTGCACCGCCTTGAGGTTTTCCTCACTGAGGTCGAGCAGTTGCTTGACGCGCTCCTTGCTGTGGTAGTAGGTGAACCCCGTGTCGAAGAGCGACATGTAGATCTGCACGTTGGTGACCAGCAGGCTGAGCGCCGGCGTCTTGACGAACACGCCTAGGCAGCCGCCCAGCGCCTGGAGGTACTGCGACTTCGTCGCGTCGTCCTCTGCCTGGGCCAGCGTCGTGAGAGTGCCCAATTGCTGGAAGAGTTCGCGCTTGGTCTTGATGGTTAGTACGCTCTTTCCGTCATCGACCCAGTTCTTGAGGATCTTCTTCACAGTGTCCGGCGGAAGTTTGTACTTGTACATCAGTTGCATCTTCACGGCTCGGAGTTCGTCGCGCGTGACCTGCTCTGCGGCTGTGTACTTCGCCGAAACCTGAGTGACCGCGACCGACGCGAGCGCCGTCAGCGCGTCCCATTGGCCCTTTTTGCGCTGGTCTTCTGCCATGTTCGCCCAGTCTTCGGCCTCTTGTACCGTCGCGTCCACTTTTGAGAGGTCTCGGAGTTTGTCGTTGTTCTTCTTGACTTTCTCGCGGACGTCCTCCAACTTCGAGGTCGTGCGGACGATTTCGAGTTCGTTGGACACCGCGTCGCGCAGGGGCCGGTAGGCGTTGTTGAGGTCCTCGGCCTCAGTGTCGAGCGCGCTGTTAATCCGTTTCGAGGAGTCATCGAGCGATTGCGCGGCGGGCTTGAGGTTGTCCTGGTCCGTGCCGATGCGTGCGTACCAATCGACGAGGCGCTGGTGTTCGGCGACCAGTCGCTGGTACCAGGCGTCCATCTGCGCCTTGTTCTGCTGCGTCACCGTGGTGGACTCGTAGTCCTCCTTGTCGCGCTTGTATGCGTCGTTGGCGTCGTTGTACTTCTTGATGTCTTCGACGATCGCCGTCGTTCGACCGTTGAGGGCAGCGAGGTCGCCGTACCATCTGAGAATCTCAGAACGCGTTGGGGCGCGCAGCCAGTCGTTCTTGTCCTTCAGGTACTCGTTGTAGCGGTCTGTGAGCCTTGAGACCGTGTCGACGTCGCGCAACGGACTGTTCGAGAGTTCCTGCCAATCGGTCTCGAGGTCGGACCACGCCTCTGGCACGCTCGTCTCGCTTTCGAGCGGTGTGACCTCCCAGATGACCTTTGTCGATCCGTCCGACTGCTTTTCGCGGTAGGAGGTCGTCCCTGGGTCCCTGTCCTGGGCGAGCAACGCTCCGCCAACCAAGAGTAACAATGAGATCAGAAGTGTCCTGGACGTACGCATGACCATAGCCTGTATTCTAATGACGGTTGACACGGCGTCAAGGGACTTTTTAGTGGACACGGAACTTTGTCCAGGGCGCCTGGCGTCATAGCAGACAGGTCGGCGCTCGAAGCGTAGTAGGGCGGGTCCGGCGGTGAAGAGCCGCCGCTTACAGTGGGGATCACCGCTGTCCGGCTGCCACAAGGAGAGGCTCAAACAATGTCAGACCGTCTGGGGGGAACTCACCGATCGCGGAAACTTCCGCGCAAAGGTAGAGGCGATCGTGCGAAACGGTCGCGGAAGGGGATACCGGCTCACGGTGCACAACGCGCTGAGGTCGATCGAGCAGCAAAAGGTGCTCGTCGCCAAGGGGTACTCGAAGACCATGCGCAGCATGCACCTGCCGGGCCCAGACGGTCTGGCCCGCGCGGCCGACGTCGTCGACGCGCGCTTCATGTGGGGCGCGCCGAAGCACGTTTGGGTGATGATTGGAAGGCTTGCGCTGACACAGGGCTGCGACTGGGGCGGGCTTTGGGGCTTGCCGCTCGGAATGCGTGCGAAGTTCAAAGCGTTTCTTCTCGACCGGGGCCGACCCTTTGATCCGAACGAGTGGAGGGGCAAGGTGGGCTGGGACCCAGCGCACGTGCAAGCGAAATGACGATGAACACAAGGTTTGAACGACAAGTGAGAGTGGGTCATCTGGTCTTCGCGGTTCTGACGACGATCGTCTCGATCCTCATTACGGCCGGCGCCGTCTATGGCGCAACCATGCAAAGGCTCGACGACGTCGAGCGGCGTACTGGGTCGGTCGAACGCATCCAGTCGGACGTGCAGGAGATCAAGACCAACGTGCAGTGGCTGATGAGGCAGCACGGCTATACCCCGTGACGTGGCGCACAGACGCGGCGCTCTACGCGCTGATTGCGATGCTCGCCGCGGCACAGACGTTCGTCGGTTCGGGAGACCTGCCGGCGTGGCTCGCGCCGTGGATCGGCATCGTGCTCGCGGGGCTCACCGCCGTCAAGGCCAAACGCTCTCGCGGCGTTTCTGACAAAAAGGAGATTCAAGAATGACAAGACTACAGATTGGATTCAGTGGAAGGTATGTCGGCCGAGGTTTTTGGCGGCGTGTGTTCGGTTCAGGGCCCTTTCGGGTCACGCCGATCGACGTGGCCATCGCGGACAAGGATGCCGAATCCGTGGCTGCGGCGGCGGAGGTACTGACGAACTTTGTCCGTCCATCGGACGTGCAGTACCGCATCGGATCGCTGTTCAGCCTCGAGAGTGTTCTGCCGTTCTTCACCGTCAAAGGGGAGTGAGCCTTACAGACATCCTGCGCGAAGAACTGCTCGGCAGTGAAGAGGGCCGCACGCTCGTGCGCACCCTGATCACGCTCGCGGGCGGTGGCAACGCGACAATCGCCAAGTTTTTGTTCGAGAGGTGCGAGGGGACGAGCGATGGACTTCCAGAACTTTCTGAAGACGAGCGACTTGAAGGCACTGCTACGATCATTGAGCGAGCCCGACAAGCGACAACTCGACCGTCTGATCCTCTCGATGCCGATCGAAGTCGAAACGGCTCCGAAATGGTTCCACAAGGGACAGCGTGAAGCCTGGGAGACCGACCGGCGCATCGTATTGATGCTCGCCGGGACACAGAGCGGCAAGACGGTCACGGGCGCGCGCCTGCTGTTGCGCGAGATCCAGCGGACTGCGAAGCCTGGCGAAGCGAACGACTACCTGATCGTCGGCCCGGACACCGAGCTGCTCAAGAAGAAAGCGCTGCCGGAGTTCATGTCCCTAGTGATGGGAATGGCCGACTATCGGGCGTCGGACAAGTGCTTCGTCTTTACGCGCGACGGCTCGATCCGGATGACGGGGAGGCGGTGTGCGATCCGCGTCTTCGTCGGATACGGCTTCAAGCCCGACGCGCTCGAGGCCGCAACATACAAGGCGATCTGGCTGGACGAGTGCGGCCAGGCCGAATTCGTCCGCGAGTCTTGGGAGGCGCTGCAAAGGCGCGCTGCGATCAACCGCGCACGGATGTTCCTCACCACTACGCCGTACACGGTGCGCGGGTGGCTAAAGGACATGTGCGACGACGCGCTCGCTGGACGTCGCAACGACGTTTCGGTCGTGCGCTTCCGCTCGATCGACAATCCTGCGTTCCCAAGAGAGGAGTTCGAACGTGCTCGGCACGAGATGCCTGCGTGGCGGTTTTCGCTCTTCTACGA
>DATLWQ010000198.1:0-2740 GCA_035576225.1 Fimbriimonadaceae bacterium
CGCCCGGGGCCCGGTCTCAACTTCCGGTGGGACTCCGACGCTGCAGGGCGTGACGCTCGACACGCTCTCGCTCCGCACGAGTTACTTCCCGTCTTCTGCTTGGACCTTCAATCTGTCGACCGGGCTGAGCAACGTCCATACGCAAGGCGACTCCGGTCTCGGCCGTGACATCCAAGCCTCTACGACGTGGCGTCCCGGAGCGAGGTTCGATACGACCCTGCAGTACCAGGACAGCGACGCGGGCCAGATTGCGACCTTGGGACAGTTCAGCAACGGCTATGGCCTCGGATATTCGGGCAATGGCTTCAGTTCTGGAATCGGTGCAAGTGGCCTTACCAGTGCTTCGAAAGTTCGCGCCATCACGTCTCGGACCAACTACAGTGCGGGCCCTGAACTCAACCTAGGGCTCCGCGCCTACCAGCGGGAGACGTCCGGGTCGTTCAGTTCCAACACGCGCACGGTCGGCGTCGGCCTCGACACGGGCTGGAACATCAACGACTCCATCAGTCTGCAGACCTCGTTCGACACGAGCCGCACGGACTTCCTCGGCACCAGTTTCTCGACCGCGAACTCGGTCGTCAGCGCGTTCGTCGATGGAGCGCCGCGCGGCCCCTGGAGTTGGCACCTCGGCTACAGCCTCCTCTTCTCAGGCGGGGGCGCGCAGTTCAACCAGAACTCCACGTCGTACGACGCGTCGCTCGGATACCGCCTGACCGAGCGCCAGTCGCTCTCGGCGCTCCTCTACGCCACTGACAGCACCGGCCAGTTTGCACAGAACGACGTTGACATTTCCATGAATTACCAGTATCGTATCTGGCGGAGCGTCGCTCTGCAAGGGAGTTACAGGATACGCAGAGTCCGGAACCTCGACCCTTTGGTCAGTAGCGGTGCTTATAGGTCCAGTGGGTTCGATATTGAACTCGTCTTCAACTTCGGTTCGTAACCCTGCGGGCCACCGAGCGTTACTTAGACACAGGTGGTTTCAATGAAGAAATCGGTGATTTGGGCATTACTGGCGGCGGGAGTGGCCGCCCTTCTCGGCGGGTGCGGGGGCTATACCGGCCCCAAGACCGCCACCATCACGGGCACGGTGCTCGACTTGGACAGCAACCCGGTCCGCGACGCGCACGTCTGGACGGTCGATGGCTCGACGGTGAGTTCGGTGACCGGCGCCTACCAGTTGCCGGACACGCGCCACGGGGAGGTCAAGGTCCAGGCCGACATCACCATCAACGGTGTCAAGTACAAGGGCGCCAACTGGTCGCTCAACTTCGACAACGAGCAGACGCAGAACGTCAACATCGTCGTTGGCCCGGCCTCTTCGGCCGCTGCGATCAAGGGACGCGTACAGGACCGCAACGGTAACTTCCTGGAGAACGTCGCTGTGTACGCTTACAACGGCGCAGGCAGTTCCGCTAGGGCCTTCACCGACTTCGAAGGCAAGTACACGCTGGACGGTCTTCTATCCAACCTCGACTACACGGTTACGGCATCGGCCCGTACCTATGGCAACGACTCGGACGTCGTCAACCTCCTTCCGGGAGAAGTGCGGACCGAAAACTTCGTGCTAGGCAACGCTGGGCTCCCCAACTTCAACCCGCCGACCAACCTCGACGTGGTGACCTGGGTCTCGCACACGGATCCGACCCGCGCGCCGGTGACCGGGATCAGCCCGATCGACGCCTTCAAGCAGATGTACGACAAGCGGTACAAGCCGTCGCTTTCGTCCTCGACCACGTCCTCGTCGGATCTCACGCGGTCCTTGCGCTCGGACATCATCGTCGAGTCCGACCTGTTCTGGGACGAGATCAGCGACCCAGACCTGCTCGGATTCAACGTCTACCGCAACAACGGCTTTGTCACCAATCTAAACTTTCTCGACTTCGACGCTGAGCCGAACGCGGCGTACTACGTCGACATCGGCCCGAACGTTGGCTCGAACTATAGTTACGGCGTCACGGCGCTGGCTACGCTCTACCCGGACCTGAACAACACGGAGAGTGGGCTGAGCAACGTGGTCTTCGCCAGCACGCTCGACAGGCTCGACCTGCTCAGCGTCGGGGTGGCCCCACTCACCTTCCGTTGGCTGGGTGGATCGGGCGCGACAGAGTACTTCGTGTTCCTGTTCGACCAGTTCCCGGGAGTCGGTGTCGACTGGATCTGGGACAACCTCGCCGACCCTGCCACTGGGACCAGTTACGTCTATAACGGCCCCAGCCTTGAGATCGGCAGGACATACTACTACCTTGTGCTTGGACAGGCGAATGGCGGGTCAAGTCGAACGATCAGCCAGATTGGTTCCTTCCAAGCATAGAGGTCGCCCTTTTTATCGTGAGGAACCAGAACAGCACTCTGCGGCCGCTGCTCTCAGCGGTCGCTCTCCTTCTCGTTGCGTCTTCGGCTCTGCCCGCCGAGATCCGCGTCGAGGTCGGCGCGACTCGCTCGCCCGATTCCATCGACCAACTGACCGACGCTGCCGTGCGCCGGTTCGCCAAGCAGACGGCGCTGCTCGGCCGGACACAACTTGAGTCGATGGCCCGCAGCGGACGGCTCAAGACCAAGTTCACGCTTCCTCTGAGGGTCGTGCTAACCAAGAACGGAGTGCCGCTGCCAATGGTCCAGCCTGCGGCCAGCACGGGCACCGACCTTGTTCCGACCTTCGATCCGAGCGGGACGAGGGTCTTCCCGGCCGCGTACCAGACGCTGCTCGAAAACACGTTCTCCGCCGTCATGTCCACCA
>DATLWQ010000199.1:0-3327 GCA_035576225.1 Fimbriimonadaceae bacterium
ACGTTCCGTTCGCGGCGTCGATGTCCGTGTAGATCTCGATCGTCGGCGACCACTCGCTCTGGTGCGTGAGCGTACCGAACAGTTCCACGGTCTTTCCCTGGCCAGTGTTGGGGTAGTCGTACTCGATGCCGCCGACCGACCAGTCCCAGCCCAGCACGCTCGCCTCATAGGTGAGCGTCGTGTCGAACTCCGTGAACTTGCCGCTGCCCGACCCGAACGGAAGGCCGTAGTTGTTGCTGTTGTCGAGTTCGAAGTTGCCCCAATAGTTGAGGCTTAGCCCCATGATGGAAGCCGTCACCGAAGACTGCCACACCGGGCCGTCGTCTGCGACGAGCCCGCGCCACACGTACTTCGAGTACACGGCGCTGTCAAAACTAAAGTGGACCGGCCCCGACTGCGCGAAGGCGGTCGGTGCGACGAGCAGGACGAGGGCGAAAAAGACGTTTCTAGAGCGCATGGACTTACCCGAGGACTTCCCAAGTCCCCTTTGCATTTTCGGTCTGCGGGCCCCGAAAAAATAGCAGGGTGCCTGTTTGAACCTATTTGACGGTGAACCAGGCGAACGACCGCGGCTCGACCGTGACATCCACTTCTACTGTACTGTCCATTCCAAGGTCGAAGTCGGTCTCGTCTTTGTCGCTTCGATAGAACCGCGCCTTGTCAGTCAAGCCTGTGTAATAGAGCGGTACGCGAATCGTGTCGGACAGTTCCTCGTCAGTCGGGTTGTAGACCATCAGCATCCCCTTCGTCTCCAAAGTCGGGTTGACGTGCAGGATCGCGTCCAGCCGCCGTCCGTCCGGCCGGCGCACGTGGATCACGTCGCTTTCCAGAATGTCGCGGTACTTCTTGAACCACGAAACGGCGTCCTTGACGACCTTCTCCGTCTCCGGCGAGTCGTAGAGCCGCGGCCCGCGATAGCACGCCTGCGCGCCGTAACCCAGGTTGTTATAAAGGTGCTGCTTGTAGTCGGCCAGGTGGTCCTTGAGCGGTTCGATTGTCGCTGCCGCACCGCCGCCGTGGTACTGCACCAGAGGCACGAACATCCAACCCATCGTGGGCGGCTTGTCCCACGTCCCGTCGTAGAGGTTCTGGCGCGCGTGGATGTGCTGTTGGGCGCGCGGAAGGCTCCAGTTCGTCTCGCGGTAGCCCATGCCGGTCTTGTTCGATCCCTGCAGGAAGTAGGTGTCCGGCACGTTCAGGTAGACGCCGGTCGCCCTGCACCAGTGGTAGAAGTCAGCGATCTCCCAGAACTGCCGCCACTGCGAGTCCGCCAGCCCCTTGTGACCTGGGTGTGTCGTAGAGGCGCACCGGTCGCCCGGGTACGAACCGTCGTGCTCCAGCAGGTCGAACCCAGTCTCAGAGATGAAGGTCTTGATGTGGTCGAAGTAGTCGATCCCCCACTGGGAGAGCAGACACGGCGAATATCCGAACCGCATTCCGCCTGGCTTTCCCGTCTCCGGATTAATGGCGTCGTTCGCGTCGTCGATGTGCCTGCTTGCGAGCAGGGAGTACCCGCCGATCTGCACGCCCTTGCTGTGGGCGTAGTCGGCGAACCCCTTGTACTTGGCGATGTTCTCCGGGCTCACGTCCTCCATGTTCAGCCCGCTGCCGAACGAGAGGATCACCATCTCGAACCCGCAGTCCGCGGCCTGGTCGATCGCCTCCTGCACAGTAGCCGGGTCGGTCGACGTGAGGTGGAGCATGATCGGGCTCTCGGTCGTCCACGGCGCAAGCGTACGCATCGCCTTCCGCAGTGCCAGGCTGTTTCGCTCTCTGTCCGTCGAATCGTGCAAAAGCAAGAAGGAGGTAAAGGACGAGACCGACTTGCCGGGCTCGATAGGCACGCCAGGGCCGTACTTGGGCCGCACACGCATCACCACGGGCGTCTGCAGGTTGTAGTTCACCTGCGTCGTGTAGTTCTTGTCCGTCAAATACTCGACGTTATTGTTGTCGTCGTTCGGCGACATTCCCCCGAACGAGAAGTCGGTAAACACCGTCCAGTCCGGCCGCCTCCAGTTGTGCTTTTCGTCGACCGAACTCTCAGTCTCAGGAAAGGCGATCTGTTCGATCGTGAACTGGTCGAGCGTCACAGGCTTGCCCGACTTGTTCGTCGTCACGATCCTTTTGGAGATCAACGGCAGCCCGTTGTAGATCTCGTAGATGACGTCGACGCTGAGAGCGTCGTTGGCAAAGGTGAGCGTCAACCTCGCTCCCTCCGGCGGCCAAGGATGGTCCTCTGCGCGACGAGCGTGGTTGTCGTAGGCGAAGCGAGCGACCGTCTTGCCGGCGTGGAAAGTCACAAACTTCAGCGCGCCGTCGGGCGATTTTAGATCCGGGAGCCACTCCGGCTTGAGGTAGGCGAGGTCGGGCTGCCCGTCGAGTCCTCCGACTGGGACCTCCTTGCCGTCGATGGTCACCGTCGCTTCGGGCGTCGTCGCGCGCACGAACTCTTCCCCTGAGGTCAAATCCTGCAGGCTGACCGTCGCGAAGTTCGCACCGTTATAGAACGTACGCGAGACCAGGCCGTTGGTGAGAGTGATCGTGTCGCGGGTGACGGCGATCTTCGAGCGGTACGGCGTCGGGTCGATCAGCCAGTCGGTCTGCGCGGTGGTCGTCATGAGGAGCATTGCCGTCAGCATCGCTGACTTGAGTATGCATCACGCGGCGCCCACAGCGTTCCCTGCTATTGGAGCGTGATCTTGCCTTCGCGCAGGACGTTGATCGTCGTGGACGTCTTGGCATCGCCCAGGGTCAGGTCACCAAGCACGTCTTCGTAGAGCGTGCCGAGGACGATCTCACCGCCCGTGGCGTCCACCCAGATCTCGCCCCAATAGTGGCTCCGCCCGTCCAGGTGCATTCCCGGCGTCTTTACCTCGACCTTGTTGAAGAAAGCGTCGTATTTCATCACCCTGCAGTCGTGGCCTGACAGTTTGGCCGTCCCCAGGCCCGTGAGTTGGATCGCGTTGTTCGTGAACGTCCCGGCGCCTGCCAGTTTGACGTCGCCCGACTTGTAAAACTTGCTCTCGGCGGGGGCAAGACCCTTTCCAGACTTCGCGAACGACTCGAACATGATCGTGTCCCAAACGAGGTTCTTCGCCTCGACCGCCATGGCAGGGAAGCCCTTAAACGTCTCGGGTTTCTGAAGCGCCTCTTTGTCGGTCGGGTCGTACGCGAAGCCGTCCATAAAACTCATCGGCTTTGCCTCGGCTTGTCCGATCGCCACGGTCACGTTGTTCCAAGTCTCTCGCATCGATCCTGTCTCGACGTCGCCTTCGACCGTCTTCCTGTTCACAATGTGGCCGGTCGTGGTGGAAGTGATGTACTCGC
>DATLWQ010000200.1:0-4723 GCA_035576225.1 Fimbriimonadaceae bacterium
TGCGGCGCGGTCGCAGAACCCCAGAGCATGACGAACGCTCGAATAAACCCCATATTGGCTCCCAGAGCCCACAGGACAGCCTAAGCGCCCAGTGGCCCTTCAACAGTCTGACAGCCCCGGGAAACCCCCAGGTTCAAATCATCCGAAACAACGTGGATTGCCCCCCCACAAGAGGTGACCCGTCGCCCTCGACCCTAAACCCTGCTCTCCTCGAAGTCAGTGCTCAATGTGACGTCCTTCCACGCCTCGAAGTCGCGCTTCATAGACTCCAGTTCTTCGTTCGCCCACTCGTACGCGTCTTTGCCCAGCAACAGCCGTAGCGGCGGATCGTCCGCCTCGACGACCTTGATCATCGCCTTGACCGCCTTGCGCGGATCGCCAGCCTGCTTGCCGTCGATCTCGGCATATGTGGCGATGCGCTTTTCTGTCAGTTCTTTGTAGTCGCCTTCGAACACGGTCGGTAGTCCGAGCGACCGACCAGCAAAGTCCGTGCGGAACCGCCCTGGTTCAACAAGCGTCACTCTAATTCCGAACTGAGCGACCTCCTGGGCCAACGCCTCGCCGATCGCCTCCAGCGCGTGCTTGGTTGCGCAGTACATCCCGACGAAGGGGTACGAGGCGATCCCTGAAATCGACGATAGTTGCAGGACGTGTCCGCCCCTCTGCTTCCGCATGATCGGCAGGACCTCCCGCTGCACGTTAAGGACTCCGAAGACGTTGACGTCGAACTGCTTCCTGGCTCGCTCGTCCTCGAACTCTTCGATCACGCCCATCTCCCCATAGCCCGCGTTGTTCACCAGCACGTCGATGCGCCCGAACCTCTCCATCGCCTGTCGCACCGCGTTCTTAATGGTCTCGGGCTTGGTCACGTCGAGAACGGCCGTAAGGCACGAATCAGACGTGAGGTCTTCGATCGATTCCATCCTTCGCGCGGTCGCGACGACCTGCTCACCGTGGCGCAGGAGTTCTTCGCACAGTTCGCGGCCGAGCCCCGTGGACGAACCAGTGACAAACCAGACTCTACTCATGCGGCTAGCCTACCGTCTCGGCTCGATCACAGCCTAGAGCCACGGCGTCGCCAACTTGGCGAGTTGGGCCAGAGTGCGTGAGGTGAGAGACCGATTGGAAAAGTCCCCCGCCTTGTGAAGCCGGGCGTCATTACAGTCGGAGTAGAAGGCGTTGCGCAGGTCGCCTGCCAGTTGTTGGCTGCGCACCGCTATGCTGCACTCGAAGTTGCTGCCGAGCGCCTTGCCGTCGATGTTCGCCGACCCGAAGAGCACGTCGCCTTTGTCGTTCCACGCAGCCTTGGCGTGCATGAACCGTGCCGTGTACCTATAGACGCCGACGCCGGCCTTGGTCAGTTCTTCGGCGATGATCGGGTTCGCATAGTCGACGAGTCTGATCTTCGTCTTGTCCGAAAGCAGGATCTTCACGTCCACCCCCGCCGTTGCCTGCGAGTGCAGCGCGTCCATGATCTCCGCGTCCGGCACGAAGTACCAACTGCGGATCGAGACCTCCCTCTCAGCGTTCAGAATCAGCCCCAAGAGCGCGCGCCGGATGTCCCTCCTCTGCTTCGGTACGGTCAGCCACACCTGCGCGTCGTCGGCGAACAGTTGCGAGAGGTTCAGCCGCTTCGCGCTGGCCAGGCCCGTGAACCGTTCGATGTAGTCGTACACGTCGTGGAAAACCGGTCCGAGGCTCCCGACGACGGAGAGGTTGTGGTCGGACCACTCGAGGTAGTTATCGCCGATGTTCGATCCACCGATGAAAGCGAACGTGTCGTCAACTGCACAGACCTTCATGTGCATCCGGTTCATCCGGTTGAGCCGGTGTCCCTTGGGATCGAAGACGCACACCTCGACACCTTCTTCTTCGAGGTCCTGCAACAGCAGGCGGTTGTTGAGCGCGTTCCTCGGTTGGTCGAGCGCAAGCCCGAACGAGTCGACCATCAAGCGCACCTTCACGCCCCTCGCGAGGCACTCCTCCAACTGCATCGAGACCTTGTTCGCCCACTCGCCGTGGTTCACTGAGAAGTACATGAGCGATACGCGCCGCTTCGCCCCGCTCAGTCCTTGCAGCAGAGCGCGATAGAAGGGCTCGACCTCGGTGTACAGCGTGTAGACAGAACTGATGACGGAATTATGACCTCGCCCCCGCCTACACTCGGGTAATGGTGACGAAGAAGACGTATTCGCCCCAAGAAGCAAGGGCAATAGGGGACATCATCGGAGTCAATTGGTCGATTACCGACCTCGAGCAGTTCAGGATCGGTCTGACGGTCGAACTTGAGCACGGCACAGAGGATCCGCGCACGAATGTGACGGACGACGACCCTCTGCTTTCGGGCAAGATCGCTTGGGCGCACCTCAACGAGATCCCCGACTACTACACTCGCCTGTTGAAGATGGAAGAGGAGGCTGGTTCCTAGACAGCCCGGTCAGAGGCGCTTCCAGAGTTCTTGCAGGAGCAGGGCCTGACCGCCGTGATACGCCTCGTGCTGGATGATGTGCCCGAACACCCAGCGCAGGGTGATCTCACGGTCCCCGTTCTTCATGCTCGTCGTCGGAGGGCCCCACTTCTTGACGCTTTCTAAAGTGCGCGCACGGATGCGATCGTGCAGGTCGAAGTACCAAGACAGCGGCTCGTGGTGGGGTTTCGGCCAATTGATCCCGTCAATGTCCGTTTCATCCACCATGAGCATCTTGCGTTCCTCCGGATCGGTCGCTGTGCCGAGCGCAATCCGCTCGAACCCACGGATCTCAATGGCAGCGACGTGCAGGATGCACCCTCCGATCGAATGCATGCCCGGGTGCGGCTGCCACACCATGGCGTCTGCTCCGAGGTTCGGATCCATCTGGCTGCGCCAATCCCGCGTCCCATCGTCGAGGATCGCACACAGCAGCCCGTAGGGCTCTTCGTAGCCCTTATAGGGTTCGACGTCGAACTTCATCTCCCAAGTTTAGCCTTGAAGGAATCGAACTGGCCCGCGGATGTCCCATACTAAAACCATGTATGGAGTCGTAGCACGCTGGGAGTTCGATCCGAAGGACGAAGCAGAGATCAGATCCAAGATCGGCCCGATGACCAATGAGATGCTCAAGTGGCCGGGTGTAGTCAGTTCGATCGACATCAAGATCGCACCGAACGCGATCCTCTCGGTCATGACCTATTCCGACGAGGACGCCTACCAGAAGTTGATCCATGATCCCAATGGCCCGTTCGAGAAAGCCGCCAAAGACCACGACATCGAACGCCTCGCCAAGTGGGTCTGGTCCGAACGCGGCGAAGTCGTTTAGCAGTCGTAACTTCGCTCACATCCGACCCATCTGAAGTGAAGCATGGACCTCTGAGTGCTCTGTCCTGAGCGCTACATCAGTGTAATCGACTAGATCGTGCGAACACCGCAAGCGCTCTCCGCGTACTCGTTCTCGGAGAACTATGGCGTTGACGAACGGCACTTGTCGAACAAAGGATTTGAACGGTCATCGTTCGCGCAATTCAGCGACGCGTTTCGCACTCGCAACACTCCTTCTAGCCACCGTCGTTCCTACAACCGCGAAGTCGCAAAGCGTCGAACTTCCCATGCCGAGTGGAAAGTACGGAGTCGGCACCATGGTCTTCGACCTGACCGACACCGCGAGGGAGGAGACATGGACGCTGGATCCAAACGATAAAAGGCGGCTCGTCGTGCAGATGTGGTACCCGACCGCACAGACCCCATCGCCTCAGTACGCACCCTACATCCCGGAAGAGAAAGCGCTGAAGCCATCGCTGGACAAGTACATGAGCGACATGCCGACCGTCAAGTCGCACGCAGTTTCCATGGCGCCGATCGCTCCAGGTAGCGAAAAGTTTCCTGTGATCGTCTTCTCGCACGGGATGGACTCAGCGCGGTTCTTCTATTCCGCCCTGCTCCAGGACCTTGCCAGTAACGGCTACATCGTTGCTGCCGTCGACCACACGTATTGGTCGATGGCGGAGTCATTCTCAGACGGCAAGATAGTCACCCTCGACCAAGGCATGGCCGCACGGAAAGACCTCGACTCGCACGAGGTCGATCTGATGATGAAGGAGGGCCTCGTCGAAATGGGCATGGACGAAGAGTTTGTGGCGCATAGCCTGGCTACTGGGTCGGTTCCTGCGTCGACCAAGCCGGTCCTCGCCCGCGCGGACTTTGGGCACGTCGTCGTCGGCGGACACTCGATGGGTGGCATGGCTGCCGAAAGGGCGTGCATCGAGTCGAGCGAGTTCCAGGCGTGCTTCAGTCTCGAAGGCGCGGCGTGGGGCCCGGTCCTCGGAGGAATGCAGCCGTCGCAGTGCCCAAAGCCGTTCCTTCTGCTCGTGTCTGAACGGAACTATCGGCCAGACAAGGACTTCGCCGCGAAGTTCATGCAGTACTGGGTTAGCCCCGCAGTCTTTCTGATCAGCGGATCGAGACACGGTTCGTTCACCGATTTTCCACTGCTCGATACGGATCCTAGCGCATTGGCGAGCGCCAAGGTTGTGTATGAAAGGATCGCTCGCTCAGTCCGCATATTCCTAGACGGCGTGACGAAGAACATTGACAGACGCGGGATGCTGGTCAAGATCGACAAGATCCAGGGAGTCCAGTCCATAGACCTCGTCTCGATTGGAAACTAGCAGGGCTGCCCGGGTATCCAGGCGAGCCACTTCTGCAGCCTCACCGGGCCGAGTTCCTCCCTAGAATTTCAAAGCAGCCCGC
>DATLWQ010000201.1:0-4141 GCA_035576225.1 Fimbriimonadaceae bacterium
GGCCCCACACCTGGTGGCACTGGATGGACGGCAACGTCACCAAGGAGGGCATCACCGCCGACCTCGAGGCGATGAAGCAGGTCGGCATCGGCGGCGCGCAGATGTTCACCGTCTCGCAGAACATCCCCAAGGGCCCGGTCGACTACATGTCGCCCAAGTGGCGCGAACTGACGACCTGGGCGGTCAAGGAGGCGGGACGCCTCGGCCTCGAACTCTGCATCCACAACTGTGCGGGCTGGTCGAGCAGCGGCGGCCCGTGGGTCAAGCCCGAGGACGCCATGCAGGTCCTTGCCTGGAGCGAAGTCCGCGTCACCGGCCCGAAGCACTTCGACGAAGACCTCCCACCGATCAAGGCGCCGCAGGTGTATGCAAATGTCGACTATAGCGAGGACATCGCAACATACGCGTTCCAGGCGCCGCCAGCCCTCGACCTGAAGGGCGGTTCGCGCGGCGCCGTCCTTGGCGCAACGGGCGTCGTGCGGAACGACTCAGACTCATTCGACTACCCGGAGATCGACGCAGGCAGCGTGCAGCCGCTCACGCTCGGCAAAAACGGCCACCTCACTTGGGACGTGCCGGAAGGAAACTGGACGATCCTGCGCATCGGTCACGTGCCGACCGGCAAGGACAACCACCCCGCACCAAAAGAGGGCGACGGCCTCGAGGTCGACAAACTCAGCCGCACCGCGCTCGACCACTATTGGAACGACGGCACGATGGCCGCCGTGCTCAAAGACACCGCAGGCATCCCGAACCGTGCGCTAAACAACGCGCTCATCGACAGTTACGAGGTCGGAACGCAGAACTGGACCCCCAACATGCGCGCCGAGTTCGTCAACCGGCGCGGCTACGACCCGATGCACTATCTGCCCGTGTTCGCGGGCTACACGGTCGAAAGCAAGGATAAGACGCAGCGCTTCCTGTGGGACTGGCGGCGCACCATCGCCGACCTCTACGCAGACAACTACTACGGCTATTTCGCCGAACTCTGCCACCAGAACGGCCTCCTGTTCTCGACCGAGCCCTACGGCAACGGCGGTTTCGACGACATCGAGGCGGGCGGCAAGGCCGATATCCCGATGGGCGAGTTCTGGATCAGCGGAGGGCCCAACACGGTCAGCACGACCAAGATCGCGTCGAGCGCGGGCCACACCAACGGACACAAGATCATCGGCGCCGAATCGTTCACCGCCGACGTCGCCCACGGCGGGTGGAAGGAGGAACCGTACGCGCTCAAGGCCGAGGGCGACCTCGTCTTTTGCAACGGCGTCAACCGCTACATCTTCCACCGCTACGCGATGCAGCCGTGGCTCGACCAGTTCCCCGGCATGACCATGGGCCCCTGGGGCACGCACCTCGAGCGCACACAGACGTGGTGGACCGAGGCGCAGGCGTGGATGAAGTACATCGCGCGCTGCCAGTACCTGCTGCAACAGGGACGTTTCGTCGCGGACGCCCTCTACTGCTATGGCGAAAACGCGCCGAACACCCTGCCCGGTCGCGAAAGCCTTCGTCCGAGGCTCGTTGAAGGAAGCGACTACGACGGTTGCGACGCCACGGTCGTCTACAAACTCTCTGTCCAGAACGGAATGCTCGTTCTGCCCGACGGCATGACCTACCGCGGTCTAGTCCTGACCGACAGCAAGAAGATGACCCCCGAGTTTGCGCGCAAGATCCGCGACCTCGTCTCCAAGGGCGCGCACGTATGGGCAGAAAAACCGACAGGTTCGCCCAGCCTGACGGCGTACGGCAGGGCCGACAAAGAAGTCCTCGACATCGCCGACGACGTCTGGGGATACGGGTCGGCGGAGAGCGGACAGCACACCTACGGCCAGGGCTCGATCGCATGGGGCGACGCAGACAAGGCTGTCGTGGGATTCGCCTCCGAGCCGGACTTCCAGTACCAGAGCCGCTCCGGCGGATCAAGACTCGCCTACATCCATCGCACGATAGATGGCGTCGACGTCTACTTCGTCAGCAACCAGCGGTACAGCCCGACCTACGTCTCGTGCACGTTCCGCGTCAACGGCAAGATCCCCGAAATCTGGCATCCGGACACCGGCGCCATCGAAGAAGCACCTGCCTGGAACTCGGGCAAAAGCGGCACGAGCCTGGATCTGCATCTCGACCCGGCCGGATCAGTGTTCATCGTGTTCCGAAAGAACGGCGCCCCCGATGGCCTTAGATCCTTTTCCACTTCGCTTGAGCCCGTGCCGACGAAGACGAAAATTACGATCGTTTCGGCTCGATACGGAGCCTCAGACGGACGCGGCGCCGACGTCACCGACATTGTTCGAAAGATGGTCGAGCAAGGCACCTACGAAATCACGGCAGACAACGGCACGTTCGGCGACCCGGTTGTCAACGTCGTCAAACAACTGACGGTCTCGTACACTGTCGACGGTAAGTCGATGACGAAGACCGTGCCGGAAAACGACACGCTCGAACTGATCGAGGTTCCGAAGGTGCCGAACGAAATCGCTCCTTACGTTCTGAAGAGGCGCGGAACAAACACGTTCATGGCCGCGTTCAAGCCGTTCACCTACGGCACCGTGAGCGCTCAGTCGGCCGACGACCTCGACATCAAGGGCCCATGGCAACTCGACTTTCCGATGTTCTGGGGCGCGCCCTCCACAGCGACGTTCCCCGAACTCGCCTCGTGGACCGAAAGCGACGACGTAGGCATCAAATACTTCTCCGGCAGCGCGGTCTACACCAAGACGTTCGACGTGCCCGCCGACATGCTGCAGGGCGACCGGCTCGTCGTCCTCGACCTCGGCAGAGTCAAGAACTTCGCGACCGTCACGCTCAACGGCAAAGACCTCGGCATCCTCTGGAAGGAGCCCTTCGCCGTAGACGTGACCGGCGTAGTCAAGCCAGGCGCGAACGAACTGAAGATCAAGGTCACGAACCTCTGGGTGAACCGCATCATCGGCGACGAGCGACTGCCGTCGGACGTCGAGTGGGAAGGCACGCACCTCAAGAAGTGGCCAGAGTGGCTGCTGAAGGGCGAGCCGCGACCCTCCGGCCGCTATACGTTCGAGACCTGGAAGTTCTACGACAAGGACTCCCCGCTCCTGGAGTCCGGGCTCCTCGGTCCGGTCGTCCTGAGATCGGCGAAGTGGGTCGAGATTAGGCAATAAGCGCCGCACCTGTCTGATAACGCGGCAAAAGCGTTGCGCAACACTTTGCGCAACGCCTGTCCTAATCAGTACAATACGAGGAATGAAGTCGGCTCTCAGGTACGCCGCACTTGCGGTATCGGCCATATGGCTGACCGCCGCGATGCTCACCCCGGCCAACGCGACGCCCGGCCAGACCAAGAAAGAGATCGACTTCAACCGTGACGTCCGCCAGACCATCACAAAGTGCTTCACCTGCCACGGCCCCTCGACCGGCGACGGCTACGCCGGACTGAGGCTCGACAAGTTCGAACTCGCCACCAAGGAACTGCCTGACGGCAACCACGCCATCGTCCCCGGCAAGCCCGAGCAGAGCGAACTGATCAAGCGCATCAACGCGCCAGACGACTCGATCATGCCGCCGCCGGACAGCCACAAGACGCTGTCCGCCGAGGAGAAGCAGACTCTCTACGACTGGATCGCCCAAGGCGCCAAGTACAAGATCCACTGGGCGTTCGTCAAGCCGGTCCGACCGCCCTTGCCCGAAGTCAAAGACGCGTCCTGGCCGAAGAACGGAATCGACGACTTCGTCCTCGCAAAACTGGAGGAGAACGGCCTCGCGCCCGCGCAAGAAGCCGACAAGCGCACATTGATCCGTCGCGTCACGCTCGATCTGATCGGCCTCCCACCGACACCCGAGCAAGTCGACGCCTTCCTCGCCGACGGTTCGCCCAACGCCTACGAGAAGGTCGTTGATCGCCTGCTCGCCTCGCCCCGTTACGGCGAACGCATGGCGATGGACTGGATGGACTACGCGCGCTACGCCGACAGCAACGGCTATCAGGCGGACTACGAGCGCTTCCAGTGGCGATGGCGCGACTGGGTCATTGGCGCGTTCAACAAGAACATGCCCTACGACCAGTTCACCGTCTGGCAACTCGCGGGCGACATGCTGCCCAACGCGACGATGGACGAGAAACTCGCGACAGGCTTCAACCGCAACCACCGAATCAACACTG
>DATLWQ010000202.1:0-2157 GCA_035576225.1 Fimbriimonadaceae bacterium
GAATCGTTGTCGATCGGCATCTGAGGGGCTTCCTCATTGACGTTGACGCGGATGTACCACGTGCCGTCTTCCTCGCTCACTGTCGGGACTGTGCCCTTCGTGACCTTGAGGAGAATGCGCGAGACGGGCGGGTTCGAGCGATACCGGACGTACCGATAGTAGTCGAGCCCGGCCGCGCTGACTGTCCGCTTGCCAGGGTTGCCAATGAGAGCCGCGTTGAATTCGACGATATACGTCGTGCGGTCTGATCCTACGAAGAACGTCTTCGGCTTAGCAAGAGACTCGCCTTGAACAGCGATCTCAATGCCCCCTCCAACGGTGGTCGAAGTGACCTTGTTGATCGTGGACTTTGCCTGTGCACCGGCCGTGAGAGCGGCCACCGCCAGGATCAGTCCTGCTGTAATCGGTTTATTGTTCAATTGATGCCTCCTTGAAAAGCCAGGGTCTTGACTGTTCCATTGCGTTTCAATACGACTTGTCCTTCCGTGATCGAGACGACTTGCGTCCCGTCGTTGAACGTGTAGCCTTCTTGGACGAGAATCTGTTCCAGTCCTGCGGGCTTAATTACGGCGAACGTCTTGCGGCCGATGACGATGCCCCGCAGTGAGTACGGAGGCTCCTTCGTGACCGGGCTGACGTTGGAGTTGCCTTCCGGATCCCTGACGATCACTGGCGGGATCGATCCCGTGATCGTCGTCGTCGGCTGCTGAACCGGCGCCCTGAAAGTGTTCGGCTTGTTCTCTTTTTCGTCGATCAGGACTGCCTGGGCGACGAACGGGTCGCGCGGAGCCGGCGAACCTTTCACCAGCAGGTCGACGTATTGCTGTGTCGCATCCGGCGCATCAGCTTTGGCGACCAACTTGCTCTGCTTCTGCTCGTGCTTGGGCTTGTCGTTCTTGGCCACGGGCGCCGGCTTGGGCCGACCAAGGAACTGGAAAGCGCCTATGCCGAGGATGAGCGCCGCAAGGACGCCGACGACGATGAGCTGCTTTTTCTCTTTAGTCACTGGTTGCCTCCGTTCGCGTTGTTGGCGGTCTTCATCTCCCCGGGGGCCGCATTTCCGGCGTTGTCGATCGTCATGTGGCCCTTCTGTGCGTCGGGCGAGACGAACTCGAACGGGAAGACGTACGCAACGATGTTCACAGTAGCCTCAACCTGCTGAGCCCCGTGATCGCCCATATCACGCTGCGGTGAAAGGCTAACGGTTTTGACCGCGATGACCTTCGGAAAGGTCTGAAGCGAGTCGAGGAAGGCCTTGACCGAGTCGTACGTGCCTCGTCCTTTGATCTCGATATTGATCTCGTCGTAGTCCTTCTTCTTCTCAACTTTGTGTCCGTCCTCGTTGGGCGGCGTCGGAGTCGCGACTTCCGGCATCGGGCGTACGCCGATGACCTTGATGTCGTTGGAGATGCCGATCTGCTCGAGTTCCTTGAGGAGCGTCGGCACAAAGGCAACGTCTGGGACGTTTGCCTCCAGGTGGCTGACCTTCGACCTGAACTCAGCCAGTTTGGCCTGCGAGTCCGCAAGTTCCTGCTGAAGTTCCTTCTGCGAAGGCACCTGCTTCTCAAGGTCGGCGACCTTCGTCTTTTCATCGGCCACAGCGTTGTACTGGTAGTACGTGGCGCCTCCACCGAAGAGGAATACGATGCCGGCGACTAGACCGACCGTTTTCGCGTTGATAGTCTTGCTCACGCTCCTGAAACCTCCTTCGTCGTCTTCTTCTTGGGCGCAGAACCGGCGAGGATGCCCTTGACCTCAAACTCGAGGGCACGGCCCTTCTCTGTCCGGCGCTCCTGCGTGTAGACGAGCTCAGGGCTCTCGATGTCCTTGCTCTGCTCAGTCCGCAGGATGAGGTAGCCGACGCCTTCTTGAGTCGTGCTCAGGCCCTTGAATGAAACTTTGATCGGCTGGCCTGGAGACTGGCGCTCGCACTGGACGGATGTCAGCCATACACCCTCGGGCATGTTCATCTTTAAGTGCTCGAGAATCCTCGACCACTGCATCGTCGAGTCCTGTGCTGAAGTCAACGTCTGAATGCGGGGCTCCAACTTGTCGATTTCGGCATTGTTGGCTGCCACCTTCTCCATGTACGGCTTTGCCTTGGCGAGGGCGACCTTGAGCGAGGCTTCCTTTGACTTGACTTGCATCGCCTGGAAG
>DATLWQ010000203.1:0-2541 GCA_035576225.1 Fimbriimonadaceae bacterium
TCGAGCCACTGGGCTCGGCGCTGCGCGGTCTGCGCGGACTCTGGCAGAGACTTGGGTAGTTCGTGCGTCGTCGCCATCACCGGCCACGGCTCGTTGACGAACTGCGAGCCCTTTGGAAGCAGGATCTCGTCCGGTTGGCACATCTCGGCGAGGGCGAGCGCCATTTGGCGTAGGACGGGCGATTCGCGCAGGGCGAACGAGAGCACGACCGCGTCCTTGGCGGCGCTGGCGAGCATTGTCGCCGCGCCCGCGAGCAGGTCGACCGGGTTTCTGTTGGAATAGACCGACCCGACCAGGCGCCACGCCCTCACTTTTCCGCCCCGCAAAAGGAACGCGCGGCCGGGTGGCCCGTGGTCGGCGTCGCCGGTGTCGAGGCAGACGAGGTCGCGCTTGCCCAAGTTCTGCTTGAGCCATTCGCGCCAAGTCCACACCGGATCGGTGACCAACAGTTGCACTACGGGTAAAGACGGAAACCTACGGTTCTAAGTGGTGCACTAGGGCACACGGCTAGACTTCGCCGTCGTACTTGGAACTCGGGCGCGCGCGCAGGCGGGCCCAGTTGCGCAGTTCGGAAATCTCTTCCGCCATCATGCGGCTGAGCGGAACCTGGCGCTCTAACTCTTCCATCATGTCCTTGACGGACAGTTCGCGCCCTGCGTCGAAGGCGTTGTTCAGGGCGGCGATGATGACCTGCTCGATCTCTGCCCCGCTGAACCCCGCGCTCGACTTCGCCAACTCAGTGACTTTGAACTTTGCGGGGTTGCGTCCGCGCCGCTTGAGGTGGATCTTGAAGATCTCCTTTCGGTCTTCGATCTCGGGCAGGTCGATGAAGAAGATCTCGTCGAACCGGCCCTTGCGAAGGAGTTCGGGCGGCAGCGCAGAGACGTCGTTCGCGGTCGCCACTAGGAACACCGGCCTCGTCTTTTCCTGCATCCATGTGAGGAACGTGCTGAAGACGCGCGCGGTGGTGCCGCTGTCGCTCACGTTGCCGCCGCTGACGCCGGCGAACCCCTTCTCCATCTCGTCCATCCATAAGACGCACGGTGCGAGCGACTCGGCAATGGAGATTGCACGGCGCATGTTCTGCTCGCTCTGGCCGACGTAACTGCCGAAGATGCGGCCGACGTCCATCTTGAGCATCGGTAGGTTCCACGTCGCGGCGATCGCTTTCGCAATCAGCGATTTGCCGCAGCCCTGGACACCGAGGATAAGGATGCCCCGCGGCGCAGGGATGCCGAACTCCCTCGCAGCGTCGGTGAACGACTTGGAGCGGTTTTCGAGCCACTCTTTGAGGAGTTCGTGGCCACCCACGTCCTTGAGCGACCGGTCCGCCGGATAGAACTCGAGCATCCCTGTCTTGCGGACGATCTGCTTCTTCTCCTCGATGATCGTGTCGACCGAGAGTTTCTTCTGTTCGACGAGGCTCCTTGCGAGGGCGCTCTCGATCTCTTCGCGCGTGAGGCCCTGCGCGGAGTGGACCATGAGTTCGCGCATCTCGTCCTCCAATGTGACGTCGACGCTCTTGTTTCCCTTCATCGCCTTAATGACCTCATCGAGTTGCTTGGAGATGTCGGCGGCGTCGGGGAGCGGGAACTCGATCACCGTCACGTCCTTCTCCAGTTCCGTCGGCAGGTTGAGGACTGGAGAGAGGATGAAGAGCGTCTGGGCGCGGCCTCGCAGCCGCGTCGCAAGGTCGCGCAGCAGCCGCACGACGCGCGAGTCCTTCATATAGGCGTGGAAGTCCTTGAGGATGAAGACCGTGAACTCCTCGGCCTCGTGGATCTGCGCGAGCGCCTCGAGTTCACTAGGGAGGCTAGAAGGCTTGGCCGGCCCGGCGGTGCGGGTGACCGCGGGCCTCATTCCCTGGGTCACGCTCCAGGTGTGCAGTTTCCTGGAGAGTTTCTCCGTGATCGCCTTGATCGCCTCTTCGACCCGGTGCTCCTCCCAACTGACGACGTACACGATCGGGTACTTCGCCCGGATGAGGATATCGAGCTCTCGGATCGGATCCATGCGCAGAATCTACCCGTGGACGCCTTTGCGGGTTGCGGCCGCTAGGCTAGGGCCCACTTCGCGATAGGCAGCGTCCTGGACTCCTTGTGTTAGTCGCCGGTCGGGACGATGGCGCTGGTCTCGATCATGAGGACGACTGTCTTCTGCGGCGCGCGGGGCCGGTGCATCACGCCCTTGCCGATGGTCGCGCCCTGCTGCGGGCCGAGTTCGATGGTCTGGTCCTCCAGGTCTATGTAGAGGCGGCCGTCGACGACGAAGAAGAACTCGTCGTCATTGTCGTGCTTGTGCCAGTGGAACTCGCCGTGCAGCACGCCCAGACGGACGACGCTGTCGTTCACCTGGGTCAGGGTCTTGTTCCACCAGGGGTGGTCGGAAGAGGTGACGAGCGAGGGAAGGTCGATGACTTCGTGGTGACCGAACAGTACGTCGGTCTGGATGTCGTAGTTGGGCATGTGTGCCCCTATGTTACTTCCCCGTGTTGTTTCCACGGCAGGCGCCGTACAAACAGGCGTGTCCATTGCGCTACAC
>DATLWQ010000204.1:0-10320 GCA_035576225.1 Fimbriimonadaceae bacterium
AAAGCGAACCTTCTCCCCGTGGTCGCCTTAAATTCAAAGGCCGGGGCGTTCCGTCGTTGGATCGCCCCGGCCCGGTCAATTCGAACTTACTTGTCCGTCTGTGCCTGGTTGGTGCCAGTACCACCGTTGTCAGGCGCCGTCGAAGTTTGGTTGTCGGTGCCCTTGCTCGGGCAGCCGGCAAGGAACATGGTGAACGTTAGGGCGATGATCGCAAGAATCGTCTTCATCTTGTCTCCTGTCGTGCCGCCCGGCGGCTCTCCGCCGCGAAGGCACACCACATTATGCCCCAATTCTCGCCATCGATCCCAGCAATTTTACGAGTACGCACAATTGCTAGGCGACCCTCCTTCCTTCCCCAAGCGGCGTCGGCGCAACAGGAGGAGCCAAACGGCTGCACCAACGATGAAAGCGACCCCTCCCACCCCTCGGACAAGACCGCCGACGTAGTCGAGAGTCTTAAGTTGCACGGGGTAGCGGCCGGAGGCCTTCAACTTGTCTTCGTCGACGAGTACTGCGCCGTCCTGCCCCCTTCCCTCGATGACCGCAGAGCGGTCATCGAGGATGATCTTCTGAGGGCTCCCGATCGGCGTCCCCGCCTCGCCCAGGAGTTGGGCCATGGCCGAATCGTACGGCTTGACCAGTTGTACGAGTTCTGCCTTGGCTGCAAACTTCGACATCGCCACAGTCGAGCCGATCACCGCAAGCAGACCGAATCCGGCCACGACGAGCGAGAGAACTGAGAGGAGCCTCATTCGCGCCACCTTCCTCTAGCCCGTATAGGCGAAGACGTCGAGCCGAAGGTTGATGCTCGGCGAGACCTTTCCTGCCGCCATGTCGGGGATCATCACGCCGTAGTCCTTGAGGTTGACCTTGAAGTCGCAAGTGATCCGGCAAATGTCGCCCTTGAACATCGCCTTGCGCGTGGCTGCGCTTTCCGCGATGTATCGGATGTCGGCCTCGGTCGTGATGTTGCGCGTGACGCCGTGGACGGTCAGTTTTCCGCTGACTGTGTAGGTGTCACCCTTCTTGTGCTTGACGGAGGTCGTCTCGAACTTCGCCGTCGGAAACTTCGCGGCGTCGAACCACATCGGGCTCCGCAGGTGCTCGTTGCGCATGGGGATCCCGGTGTCGATGGAGGCGATGTCGACTTCGATCTCTCCGGAACCCGTCCTGGCCTTCGGGTCGAACTTGAACTGGCCGCCGAGTTTGTGCGTGACGCCCGTAAAGTTCTCGAAGTCCGCGTCGCTCTCAAACTGGAACATCTGGCTGGCCTTCATTCCGCCGGCGTCGCCGATCTTGAAGGTCTTGGTCTGGGCCATAGCCGCCCCGTTCAGGGCCACCAGAGCCGCGAGGAAGTAAAGAGTCTTTCTCATTGTGTCTGTCCTTGGGCCGTTCGCCCACTGTCAGACACAATGCCGTGCAGCGCACGGATCGTGTGTATTAACGGACACAGGTCAGCGCTCGGCGATGCGATCGAGCAGTGCGCGGTCGCGCACGCACACGAACTTCCCTTGTATCGCGATCGCACCTGCGTCGATGAGTTGACCCATCGCCCTGGTGGTCGCTTCTCTGTTCGCTCCGATCATCTCAGCGAACTGACGGTGCGCCAGCGCTAATTTAATGACCCTCCCCTTGGAGCCCACCTCTCCATAGCGGTCCGCTAAATCGGCGATCGTACGTGCCAGGCGCACCGGGACTGTGCAGAACATGATGTCGAGCAGGCGGCTCTCGATCCGCCTCCTCCGGAGTCCGACACGCTCGCTCAGATTGAAGTCGACGTCTGAGTTCTGCTCGATGAAGTCCTTGAGGAACGAGGCGCGCACTTTGCAGACGAGGCAGTCCTCGAGCGCCTCGACACTCTCTGCCTCCTCCCCCTTCGTATCGATGAGCACGGCACCGATCATGTCCCCCGGCCCGAGCACGTCCAGTGTGACGGCACGACCGTCGGACACTTCGCGGCTGGCAGCTAGCCGCCCGCTCTTGAGCAGCAGGACGTCGTCCTCACGGATGTCCTTGACGTCGACCCGGGACTTTGACTTGAGCACCTGCATCTCGCTCTTGGCTGCGACAATCTGCAGACGCTTCTCGTCGAGCCTAGGAAAAAAACCGAGGTGCTTCAGGTACCAGATGCACGAGCCGGTGTCCGACACGTCGCCTGCCGGTCAGTCGCCTTCCTTGATCGGCCACTTGACGATCTTGACGGACTTGATCACGACGGCCTTCTCAGGGAAAACCGTGCCGTTACCGTCTTGGACCGGCATGCGCGCGATCTTGTCTACGACGTCCATCCCGCTGACGACCTTCCCGAAGGCCGAGTACTGGTGGTCGAGGAACTTTGAGTCGCTCTGGACGATGAAGAACTGGCTGCTCGCGCTGTCGGGGTCCTGGGCGCGCGCCATGCTCAGCACGCCCCGCACGTGCTCGATGTCGCTGAACTCCGCCTTGACGTTGACCTCCTTTCCGTCGACGACGTTGCCGCCTATGCCCCACTGACCCGACTTGGTGAGGTCTCGGCTGTTCGGGTCGCCGCCCTGGATCATAAAGTTGTTGATCGTGCGGTGGAACCTCGTCCCGTCATAGAATCCCTTCTTCGATAGGTCGATGAAGTTCTTGACGTGGTTGGGCGCCTTGCTCGGATAGAACATCAGTACGATCCTGCCCTCGGAGGTCTCCATGACGGCGACCTCGTCGCCCTTCTTCGGCTCCTTGGGAAGTTCGCTCGATTTGCTCTGGCCGAACGATGCGAGACCGAGGCCGATCAGGCCCACGGTGAGAAGGATTCCTAGACTCATCGGCCCATTATGGCCGACCCGCCGACGCTAGGACTTGAGCGGCCAGGTCTGGATGCTGATCTTCTTGATGACGACGGCCCGGTTGGGGAACACAGTTCCGTTGTTGTCTTGGACCGGCAGTTTGGCGATCTCGTCCACCACATTGATCCCGCTCACGACCTTGCCGAAAGCGGTGTACTGCCCGTCGAGGAAGGACGAGTCGCCGTGCACGATGAAGAACTGGCTGCTGGCGCTGTTGGGGTCCTGCGACCTCGCCATGCTCACGATCCCGCGCACGTGCTTGATCTTGCTGAACTCGGCCGGGACTGTGATCTCCTTTCCACTGGCGTCAGTGTTGCCACCCATGCCCCAGGACGCTGACTTGGTGAGGTCCTTGCTGTTCGGGTCGCCGCCCTGGATCATGAAGTTCTCGATCGTGCGGTGGAACCGCGTGCCGTTGTAGAAGCCCTTGTTGGCGAGGCTGATGAAGTTCGCAACCGTCTTCGGCGCAACCTCCGGATAGAACATAAAGACGATCTGGCCCTTGTCGGTATCGATGACGGCAACCTGGTCACCGTTCTCGGGCGCCTCCTTGGCGGGGAGCATCGCCCGTTCCGGCGTCTTGACGGCGTCTCCTCCGGACTTCGTGCTTGAGTCGTCCTTTGCCGCCTTCGGCTGGTTGTCGGAGACGCCCGCGGCCTTCTCTGGGTCACAGCCCGTCAGGGCGATAGCGAAGAGGCCGACGAGGGCTAGGATGACTAAGGTCCGAATGCTCATTCCATTACCGATTATGTCATCCGAGGGCCACGAGGTTCCCGTAGGTATCCTGCGCGCGTATGCCCAGAGTCGAATTCGACCGCTATTACCGGTACGACGAACTGACCTCCCTGCTCAAGGCGTTCGCCAAGGAACACCCGGGTCTCGTCCAGATGGAGAGCATCGGCAAGTCGCACGAGGGCCGCGACATTTGGCTCATGACGGTCACCGACAAGTCGACCGGAGCGGCCGCCGACAAGCCCGCGTTCTGGGCCGACGGCAACATCCACGCCAGCGAAGTCAGCGCCTCGACGACGATGCTGAAGATGCTCGACCTGCTGTGCAAAGAAAAACCCGAGGTCCTCAAAACGAGGGCCTTCTATCTTGTTCCAAGACTCAACCCCGACGGCGCGGAGTGGGCCCTGGAAGACGTGCCGCGAATCATCCGCTCTTCGACTCGGCCGTATCCGTTCGACGAGGACGACCCCTATGGGCTAGAGAAGCAGGACCTCGACGGCGATGGGAGAATCCTCAACATGCGCGTCGAGGATCCGAACGGGGCGTGGAAGGTCAGCGAGGAGGAGCCGCGCTTGATGAAGAAGCGCGGCCCGGGCGAGACGGGCGGCACTTACTACCGGCTGCTCACTGAAGGGCTGTTCCACAACTTCGACAACGTGACGATGCGCGCGCGACAGATTAAAGAGGGGCTCGACCTCAACCGCAACTTCCCCAACGACTGGCGCCTGGAGCAGGACCAGCACGGCGCAGGGCCATACCCAACGAGCGAGCCAGAGATCCACGCGGCAGTCGACGCGATCTCAAAGCGTCCGAACATCTGTGGCGGCGTCACGTACCACACGTTCAGCGGCGTCATCCTGCGCGCGCCGGGCCGCAAGCCGGAGGACGACCTCCCGCCCGAAGACCTTTGGCTGCTCAAGGAGATGGGCAAGCACGGCACCGAGATGACCGGCTACCCGTGCATCTCCGTGTTCCACGACTTCAAGTACCACCCGAAGGACAGCATCTCCGGCGTCTTCGACGACTGGATGTACGAGCACCGCGGAGTCCACGCATGGACGGTGGAGATTTGGTCGCCGCAGCGGCAGGCGGGAATCACCGACTACAAATACATCGACTGGTTCCGCGAGCACCCGCACGAGGACGACCTCAAGATGCTCAAGTGGTCCGACGAAAAACTCGGCGGAAAGGGGCACGTCGAGTGGTACGAGTTCGACCACCCCCAACTCGGCAAGGTGGAACTCGGCGGGTGGGACAGCAGTTATGCGTTCCGCAATCCGCCGCCGGACTACTTGGAGAAGGAGGTCGAGCCGCTCGCACGCTGGGGGATCTGGCTCGCGGGCCTCTCGCCGTGCCTCGTCCTCAAAGAAGTGATCGTCGATCCGGTCGGCGACGCGCACCGCATCCGAATGGTCGTGCAGAACACGGGCTGGATGGCCACCAACGTCAGCAAACTCGCCGAAAAGAAAAAGATGTGTCGTGGCGTCGTGGGCGAGATCGAAAAGTCTGGCGAAGCGGTCGGCGGCGCCGGCTCAAGCGCCCCAGAGTGGCTCGTGAGCGGGCTGCTTCGTCAAGAGGGCGGACAACTGGCCGGATGGGCCCACATCCCGGCGGCCGGTTTCGGCTGGCAGATGAACGCGACCGACGACCAGACGGTGTTCGAGTGGGTCGTGCAAGGGCCGGGGACCTACGGACTGACGGCCAAACACGAGCGCGCCGGAACCGTGCGCACGTCCGTGACCGTCTGAGAACCACGGCCCGGTAGAATCAGCGTGCTCGGAGAGTTGGCAGAGTGGTCGAATGCGGTGGTCTTGAAAACCATTGAGGCGCAAGTCTCCGGGGGTTCGAATCCCTCACTCTCCGCCACTTTTCTCTAGGCCATCGTCTCTTCGCGC
The DNA here is from genome assembly GCA_035576225.1 of Fimbriimonadaceae bacterium. Taxonomy (GTDB): domain Bacteria; phylum Armatimonadota; class Fimbriimonadia; order Fimbriimonadales; family Fimbriimonadaceae; genus JADFMN01. Next base: position 5,441 of record DATLWQ010000204.1, read on the forward strand.
TCCGCGATCGTCCTCGCCAGCAGTCGGCCAAGCGCGTGCATGACCTTCGGGTCGGCGTTGATCGTGCGGGCCGCGCGGTACTCCAGACCGAGTTCTTTCGCCCTGTCCCTCGTCTCGATCCCGAGGTCGTACAGGACCTCCAGATGGTCGGAGATGAAACCGACGGTGCAGGCGACCACGTTCTTGAACCTTCCTTCAGCCTTGATCTCTTCGAGAACGTCGAGGATGTCGGGGCCGAGCCACGGCTCGCCGGTCGTGCTCGCGCTCTGGAAGCAGAACCTCCAGTTGGCCACACCCGCCTCTTTCGCTACCAGCGCGCTCGTCTCCTCGAGTTCCTTCTGATAGGGATCGCCGTCGGCGACGATGCGCTTGGGCAGGCTGTGCGCCGAAAAGAGCACGATCGTCTCCTCTGGGCTCCAACCCTGCATCTGTTCTTTCACTCGGGCAGCGAGGCCTTCGATGAGTTCCGGCATCGTCCCCCAGCGCTGTAACACAGTGAGCCGCATGTCGGGCGAGCACTCGTCGCGCGCATCGTGCGCGTACTTCTCGTACGCCGCAACGCTCATACCGGAAAAGTGCGGCGCGAGCACGACCCCGATCGCCTCCCCGACTCCGTCCTCGGCCATCTTGTTCACGGCTTCCGAAATGAACGGGTGCGTGTGCTTCATTCCGATGTAGACCTTTGCGTCGATCCCTGCTTCTTTCAGTCCCTCCGCGATCATGTCCGCCTGCTCTTCAGAGATGTGCGCAAGCGGAGATGGGCCACCGATCGCCTCGTACCGCGACTCGAGGTCTTTGAGCAGTTCGGGAGTCGGCGGACGGCCGTGGCGGATATGCGTGTAGTACGGTTCGACGTCCTCCAGGCTTGCTGGAGTGCCGTAGTGCATGACGAGGAGTCCGGTCTTTTTCATGATGACTTTCCTAAGATTGATTGCGCGAACTCGCGCCCGAGACGGACGCAGTCGGGGATGCCGTTTCCGCCGTACGACGAACCGATCAGATGGATCGGTAGCCCGCTAAGGCCGCGGCGCGCTCGCTCCATCGTATCGAGATAACCGATCTCGTATTGTGGCATCGCGTTCGTCCAGCGGTCGAGCGCCCGGTACGTCGGCGCAGTCTTCGGTTTCAAAATCCGTTGCACGGCTTCCAGCGCAAGGTCGCCGAGTTCTTCTTCCGACTCTGCGTCGACGTCGAGGCCGCCGTCGCGTCCGAGGAACACGCGCATCAGCACCGTCCCCTCCGGTGCGCGGCCCGGCCATTTGAGCGAACTGAACGTGCAGCCGGTGATCGCTTCCCCTTCGCTGTTGGGAACGAGGAAACCGTTGCCCTCCAAAGGCTTTGGAAACGCATCGGATGGAAACGCAAACGTTGCGACCGCCGTCGAGACGAATCGGACGCTACGGAGCGCCTCTGCCGTCTCTGGCGCGACCTCGGCAAGCATCGGCGCCGCAACGTAGGCAGGTGTCGCAAGAGCGAGAGCATCCGCTTCAATCCGCTCCCCTCTCTCGGTGACGACTGTGAGACCGCTGCCCGACTTCTGCACCGTTTGCACGGTCGTTCCAGTCCGCGCGACGCCGTCTGTGAGTTCTCGTTCCAGCGTCTCGGTGAGAGTTGATAGTCCCGAACGGAGAGTGACGAAGGCGCAGCGCTTCGCGCCGTCCTTCTTTGGCGCAGGCGGTTTGCCGTTGCCGCCGCTCAGGCTGCCCTTCGACTGCTCGAGTCCAAGATACGAGGGATAGAGTGCGCGCATGCTCAGCCGCTCGGGGTCGCCCGCGTGGATTCCGGCGAGCAGCGGTTCGGCGAGCGTGCTCGCGTACCGCTTGCCGAAGCGCCTGCGGAAGAACGACGCAATCGATTCGTCCTCGGCCGCGCCCTTAGCGACGCTCGATTCGCTCAGCACCCTCTTCCGCGCCGCAGCGCTCAGAAACCCGACCTTCTCCAGGACGCTCGACGCCGAAGGAATGAGAGACGCCAGCGCGCGAGGCACCTTATGGACCTTGCCGTCGACGAAGATCGAGAAGCCCGCACCGAGCGGCTCGACAACCTCATCCCCAAGGCCGAGTTCGCAAATCAGGTCGAGCCCCCACGGTTTCATCGTGAAGATGGAGTCGGGTCCGTGCTCGATGAGCAGGCCGTCCCTGTGCGTCGTCCGGATCTTCCCGCCGAGCGAAGGAGACGCTTCGAGCAGCACGACGTCGCGGCGCCCACCGCGGACGAGACTGTACGCTGCGGTGAGTCCTGCGATCCCCCCTCCGACGATGACTGTCTTGGACATTTGGGCCTAGTCGAAAACTACCCTTTTTTGAGCCTGTTTTAGGTTAGGGCCTGAGCCATTTAGTCAGGTCTGGCACCCCGCGGACAGATTGGTCAAATAGCGCTTGTCGGGTGGCTAAAAAATCAGAACGAGGAGGACAGCAATGACCCACAGCAAGACTGCCGACTACAGCCAGAACCCGATGATCGTTTATTGGGAAACGACCCGGGCCTGCGCCCTCGCCTGCCGCCACTGCCGCGCCACGGCGATGCCCGACCCCGACCCGAGGCAACTTACGACGAAGGAGGCGTTCCGCCTTCTGGAGAACGTCGCGGACTTCGGGGCTCCGACCCCCCACGTGATCCTGACCGGAGGCGATCCGCTCAACCGGCCGGACCTGAACGAACTGATCGCGCACGCGAACAGCCTGGGGGTCAAGGTGTCGATTACGCCCGCGGCGACCGAGGCTCTCACGAGAGAGGCGATCTTCGCTCTCAAAGACGCAGGCATCGACAGTTTCGGGCTGAGCCTCGACGGCTCGACCGCCGAAAAGCACGACGCGATCCGGCAGGTGCCGGGGTGCTTCGACCGCACGATCCAGGCGGCGAAGTGGGCCGGCGAGGCCGGACTTCCACTTCAGGTCAACACGCTGCTCGCGCGCGAGACGCAGGACGACCTCTATGACATCTATAAACTGCTGCACACCTTCCCGGTCATGCGTTGGGCGCTGTTCTTCCTCATCGGCGTCGGTCGCGGCAGACAGTTGCACGAGTTCGAACCGGACCAGAGCGAGTCGCTGATGGAGTGGGTCTACGACCTCGCCAAGAAGGCACCGTTCCAGGTCAAGACTACCGAAGCGCCGTCCTACCGGCGCGTCGCGATGAACAAGATGAAGTCTGCCGGCCTCTCCGGCGCCGAGATCCGACAGTCGAGCATCCACCGCGGGTTCACGATCCGCGATGGCAACGGCATCGTCTTCGTCTCGCACGTCGGCGACGTCTATCCATCGGGTTTCCTCCCAGTCACCGGCGGCAACGTGCGGCAGCAGCCGCTCAAGGACATCTACCGCAGTTCGCAGGTGTTCCTGGACGTGCGGGACGTCGACAACTTCGACGGGAAGTGCGGCCGGTGCGAGTACCGCAAGATCTGTGGCGGTTCGCGCGCACGCGCCTATGCGCACACGCACAATCTGAAAGGAAGCGATCCGATCTGCCTCTACGACCCCAAGGTCACGCAGGAACTCTGGACGGTCTCGACGAGCGCCTGAACGCTTTCGAGCGGTGTGTTGGGGAAGATGCCGTGGCCAAAGTTGAAGATGTGCCCGCGAAGCGCCCTTCCCTGTTCGATGACCTCTGACGCTTTTCGTCTCAGGTCTTCATGGCTTGAGAACATCGCCGCGGGGTCGAGGTTCCCTTGCAGCGGGAGCGGCTTTCCGATCAGAGTAGCCGCGTCCGTCAGCGTGATCCGCCAATCGACGCCCATCACGTCGCCGCCCGCCTCTGCCATCGCGCCGAGCAGGTGCGCGTTCCCGGTGCCGAAGTAGATCGACGGCGCGCCCGTCTTCCTGAGACCGTCGAAGACCTTCTTCACGTGCGGGAGCATGTGCGTCCGGTAGTCAGCCTCGCTCAGGACGCCGACCCACGAGTCGAAGAGTTGGACCGCGTCCGCGCCAGCCTCGATCTGCGCTCGCGCGTACCGCAGCACGTTCTCGCTCATGACCTCCATCAGCGCGGACCAGCCCTCGGGGTCGGAGTGCATCCACGCCCGCACTCGCCCATAGTCCTTCGAAGGGCCGCCCTCGACCAGATAGCACGCGAGGGTGAACGGCGCGCCGGTGAATCCGACGAGCGGCACCTCGAGGCTCTGTTTGACCAGCCTGATCGTATCGAACGTGAACGGCAAGTCGTCCTCAGGATCGATTTCGCTCAATCGGGCGATGTCCTCTGCTGAGCGCACGGGCCTCTCAACGACGGGGCCGACGCCCTCTTTGATCTCGAACGGCGCACCCATTGCCATGAACGGGACGGTGAGGTCGCTGAAGAGAACGGCGGCGTCAAAGCCGAACCGCTTGATCGGCTGCAGCGTGATCTCCGCCGAGAGTTCTGGCGACATGACCGTTTCGAGCATTGTGCGGCCCCGGCGGATCTCGCGGTACTCGGGGAGGTAGCGCCCCGCCTGGCGCATCAGCCAGATCGGCGGACGCTCGTTCTTCTCGCCCCGACAGGCGCGCATGAAGAGGCTATCGCGCACTTGCCTCCTGGAGCGCAGCGCCGAACTGCTCGACGGTGCGGTCGATGTCGTCGTCGCTGTGCGAGAGCGTGAGGAACCACGCTTCGAGCGCGCTGGGCGGCAGATAGATTCCTCGCTTGAGAAGCGCGTGGAACAACTTGCCGAAAAACGACTTGTCGGTCGTCTGCGCTTCGGCGAAGTCTGTGACCGGATGCTCAGTGAAGTAGACGCTGAGCATCGCGCCGACGCGCTGGACCTGTGCTGTGACGCCTGCCGTCTTTGCTGCTTCATTCAGGCCAGTCACGAGGCGCGCGCCTTTCTTCTCGAAGCTGTCGTATGCTGCATCGTCGAGTTGCGAGAGCGCCGCAAGCCCGGCGGCCATTGCAAGCGGATTACC
>DATLWQ010000205.1:0-7063 GCA_035576225.1 Fimbriimonadaceae bacterium
CAGTGTGCCGTTTCGGGAGCCGGCTCACTAGGTTGATCTCAGTGCCCACCGCCCATTTGCTCCCAGGTTCAGCCGCCTCGATCATATGGATGATGTACTCGGTCGAGCCCATGTAGTCCGCACCCATCGCAACATCGAGCGTGCATTCCGGGTGGACCAACACGTTGATGCCGGGATAGTCGGAACGAGCCTTCTCAACTTGCTCGATCGTGAACCGCTTGTGAACGGAGCAGTGCCCCTTCCACAAGATGAACGTCGCTTTCTGGATCTGCTCTGGCGTGTTTCCACCAAGCGGCTTGAAGGGATCCCAGAGAACCATGTCAGTCTCCGGGTCGAAGCCCATCTTGACGCCCGTATTGCGGCCCAGGTGCTGGTCCGGGAAGAACAGAACCTTCCATCCGCGCTTGAGCGCCCAATCGAGCGCCTGCGGTGCGTTGGTCGAAGTACACACGGTGCCTCCGTGCTCGCCCACGAACGCCTTGAGGTTCGCTGCCGAGTTGATATAAGTCACGGGAACGATCTGCGAGACGTCCGTGACTTCGCCCAACTGCTTCCAGCACGACTTGACCTGGAAGTGGTTCGCCATGTCGGCCATGCTGCACCCGGCCGCGAGGTTCGGTAGGATGACCTTCTGTTCAGGTGGCGTCAAAATGTCGGCGCTCTCGGCCATGAAGTGAACGCCGCAGAAAACAATGAACTCCGCCTCAGGCGTTGAGGCCGCGTTCTTTGCCAGTTTGTAACTGTCGCCGGTGAAGTCGGCGTGCCGGATGATCTCGTCCCTTTGGTAGTGGTGTCCTAAGACGACCAGTCGCTTTCCTAACTTCCTCTTCGCCTCTTGGATTCGCTGTGAGGCCTCAGCGTCTGAGATTCCGGCATAGGTGTCCGGAAGCGGTGATTGGTACATTCGCTGTCTTCTGTTTTCTCCGGGCGCATCGCCAAGAGCATCGGCGTCTGCGTTGTCCGGACGGCCACAGTCCTTTCGGACGGGGATGTTGTGACCGCTCTAGTCCTATTATACGTCTGCGCGACAAGGGCCCAATCGCCGCCCCAGGGCCCTTGATCCCTACTTCCTGGCGGAGACCAATGAATGGCATGCCGCGGTCAGGTCGTCAGGCCCAAGCCCGTTCTCCGCGAGCAGCCCCTTTTGGTCGCCGTGGTCGATGAACCTGTCCGGCAGGGCCATGATCGTGTGCCGCACGTCCAGACCACGATCCACGATCTCGTCTCGGACCATCTGTCCGAACCCGCCGTTGCGCGATCCTTCCTCGATCGTCACCAAGCGGCCAGTCTCCGTCGCGTGCGACAGGATCGCTTCAAAGTCGATAGGCTTGGCCCAGCGCGCGTTGATCACTTCGCACCCGATACCTTCCTCCGCCAAGGACTCGGCTACCGACCATGCGGTCTCGACCATCGAGCCCAAGGCGCACACCGTGACCTCCGGCTCCCGGTCGCCCGGCACGCCCAAGACCTCCGCCTTGCCGAACTCGATGGGTGTGCGGCCCTCAGGGAGGTTCTCCGGCGAGTTGCCTCGCGGATATCGGATCGCCGTCGGCCCCTTGCCGTAGTCCTTCATGAACTTCAGCATCTCGCGCAGTTCCGTCGCATCGCGGGGCGCAAGGATCGCGAGGTTCGGGATGAGCGAAAGGTAACTGACGTCGAAGGCACCGTGGTGCGTCGGCCCGTCTGCACCGACGAGGCCCGCACGATCCATCGCAAACCGGACGGGCAGGTTCTGGATCGCGACGTCGTGCAGGACCTGGTCGAACCCGCGCTGCAAGAACGTTGAGTAAATCGTGCAGAACGGTTTCATACCGCCCGCTGCTAGCCCGGCGGCAAACGTCACCGCGTGCTGCTCGGCGATACCGACGTCGTAGTACCTGTCCGGGAATTCGACGGCAAACTTGTTGAGGCCAGTTCCGTCCGGCATCGCGGCGGTGATCGCGACGACGTGCGGGTCGTCTTTCGCCAGTTCTACGATCGCCTCTCCATAGGCGTTCGTGTACGAGATCGACCCCGACGACTTCTTGGAGACGCTTCCTGTCTCCATGTCGAACGGAACCACACCGTGCCACTTGCGCGCGTCTTCTTCGGAGAACTCGTAGCCCTTCCCTTTGACCGTGATCGCGTGGAGGAAAAGCGGGCCGCGCACGTCTCTCAAGTTCCGGAAAACCTCCAATAAGCCGAGCAGGTCGTGGCCGTCGACAGGCCCGATGTACTCGAAGCCCATTTCTTCGAAGATCGTTCCTGTCTCTTCTGGCGCAAAGTAGTGCGTCACGCCGTGGCGCAGTCCCGCTGCGATGCGTGGGGCCGGGCCTGGGACGCGCTCGATCAGTTCCTTGGCGCGGTGCGCCCAGTTCTGCACGCGCGGCCTCGACCGCAGACGAGTGAAATACGAGGTCAGTGCGCCGACGTTTGGTGCGATCGACATGCGGTTGTCGTTGAGCACCACGGTGATGTCGGTTCCGACCTCGCCAGCATGGTTGAGCGCCTCCCAACTCATGCCAGCGCAGATCGCCGCGTCGCCTGTCACAGCGACGACCCGCTCGTTGGTACCCAGCCTGTCTCTTGCAGCGGCAAATCCTAACGCTGCGGAGATCGCCGTGCCTGCGTGCCCTGCCCCAAAGTAGTCGAGTTCGTGCTCTGCCCGCTTCAGAAAGCCGCTCAGCCCTTTGTGCTTGCGCAGCGTGTCGAACCGCGGCAACCGTCCGGTCAAAAGTTTGTGCGGGTACGCCTGGTGCCCCGTGTCCCAGACGACCTTGTCCGGCGGGAGCGAGTACGCCGCATAGAGCGCAATGGTCAGTTCCACGGTGCCCAGGTTTGAACTGAAATGACCGCCGGTCTTGCTCACGTTGTCGACGATCGCCTGCCTGACCTCCGCCGCCAACTGGAGGAGTTCCTTTTCGGAGAACCTGTGTAGGTCGGTCGGCGTTACGATCTGGCTCAGGATCTCAGGTTCGTTGCTCATCGGTCGGTCCGGTTCGGATACGTACCTAGGGTACCTAGGGTTCGGGGTTCTCGGTCCAGCGGGCGCCGATCAGGGCCGCAAGGCCCGCCAGCAGCGCCTCGTCCTCGGCGCCAAATGCGCCTACCTGGTGGCTGTCGATGTCGATCTGCCCCAGGATCGCGTCGTCCTTCCAAATCAACACCACAATCTCCGACTTCGTTTCCAGGCTGCAGGAAAGGTAGTTCTCCAGCGCTCCAACGTCGTCCACCACCTGGTTGGCCCGCTGTGAGACCGCCGTTCCACAAACCCCTCGCCCCACCGGGATGCGCGTGTGGTCGGTGGGCGCGCCGACATAGGCGTCCAGAAGCAGAGTATCGCCCTCCAGTCTGTAGACGCCCGACCAGTCGTAGGTCGATAGCGCGCCCAACTGCTCCATACAGAACTCCCGGAACCGTCTCCCAAAGAGGGGACATGCGCTGCACGTCTCTAAGACGCTTTGGAGTTCCTGTCTCATCCGCAACAATTATGCGGTCACGGGACGGTTTCGAGCCAGGCCCGGACCGCCTCGTCAGCAGTACCCTTGCCTTCTGGCACCAGTTCCAGACACGGTATGCCCTCCCAAAGACCCCGGTCAAGGCCGCCGCCTGCGACTTTGAACCCGCTCCCAGGCTTTCCGACCGCCGCTCCAATTGGGAGCGCAGTTCCACGAAGAACCGTCTGCGCAAGTGCCATCATAAACCTCTTCGCAGTCTCCTTGTGGTCTTTCTCGATCCCGTACACCTCGACTTCCGGGTGGTCGAACTTGGATAGACCGAGCGTGAAAACGTGCAGCGCCCCTTCGTGCTCGCGCACCTTCACCTGGACGTGGTCCTGCGCGGAGACCTGCTCATCCTCGGGGCGCGGAGACACGACTTGAGACGGCAGTTTGTACACTTGCGCCACCGGGTCGGCCACGACGCCGTCTGTGAGTTCGGCCAGCCGCTTCGTCACCGCAAGCACAAAGTCGAGCGACGGGTACACCTTCGGGTCGTACGACTCGAACGTCACCTGCATCAGCATCCATGTCGACTCGACGCGGTGTCGCAGTTCCGGATCCCACGACTGTGCCATCGGCGACCGCGCAAAGGCCGCAGGGTCAAACCCGGCCTCCTCGCGTGGCATCACCATCATCTTCAGTAGTGTCTTCTTGTCCGGGGTCGAGAGCACATAGACGCCTCGCGATATTGGTGCGGCGAGGTCCTCCTTCTTCGCACCGCTGGCCATCGGTGCACCCATCCCTTTCACAGCGCCGCCCTGCCCTTCCGGATTCAGCGCTACCAGGATGCTGGGGAGTTGCGCCTTTGCAGCCAAAACCGAGAGGTAGAAGCCCCGTCCGATTGCCACGCCCGGGCCCTTGGGCTTTCCGAAACTGAAAGTGTCCTTCAGTCTGCCGATACGGCCGCCTCCTGCCGTTCGGTCGACGAGGACAGCATCCGTCCCCACGCAGGCGGGAACACAACAAGGGGCCACAGGCCCATCGATCGCTTCAGGACCGCGAATGTAGACACCTTCGCGCCGCTCTGCTCCTGCTCAACGACCCAGTCGTCGCCTGCGCCCCGCGTGTAGTTCACGAGGTGAAGCGGGTCGGCTGCCTCAAGCGCCAGTTCCGGCCCCTCCTTGAGCGCCGCCGGTGCTGCCACCTTCAGCCGGTACTTCTTGAAGCGTTCGCCGAGTCTTGCGAACCAGCCCGCCACTTCGTCGCCCTCATAGAACGTGATGTAGCACGAGCAGATGATGAACGCAAACATCGGGATGTTGAAGCGGTACTCGATCCCCCCGTGCAATAGAAGACCACCGATCAATACCCACTTGCGCAAGGGCTTAGAAAACACCAGCGTGCCCATCGCCAACTCAATGAGTAATGTGCCGTAAGTGGTGATCGCCACCATCGGCTGATGGTCCGCGAATCCCGGAATCGGAAACCGGTCGAACTCTTTGAGGTGCAGCACGTAGTGCGTCGCTGTACCGTTCAGCCACAGGTCGCCAAACGACTTCTGCCAGACCGTCGTGAAATAGACGATGGCGATCTGAAGTTGCATCATGCGCTGGGGCCACAACGAGACCGGCTCCAACTCCTTGGGCGCCGTCCCCCTCCAGAGGCCGATCAGCCGGTCTAGAGAGCACGAGGCGCCGCTCGGCGCTACAGCGATATAGACCAGCATCGCCCTCACCAGCGTATCGCCGCTGTGAAGAATGTCCGGGTTGCGGTGGTGAATGCTGATGATGCCAACGAGCAGGGCGATCGATGAGACCCGAGTGAAGAGCCCGACTGCGGTCAATAGCGCCGCAAGCATCGTCAGGCCGTAAAAGACCGCCGTCACGTGAGGGTTCGTCACGTGGTCGAGCAGCCCGAACCGAGGCATCCCACCGTTCCAGCGGTGCAGCAGTTCGATGGGCACGAACCCGTTCTCGGTGTACCACGCGTCGAAATCGATCGCGACCATCGCCAGGTTGACGAACGTAAGCGACGCAAAGATGATCCGGAATGCCCCGAGGGTCACCGGTGAGCCGTAGCCGAACATCCACTGGTGGAACGACCTTAGGGCCCTCATCCGTGCACCTGCCTGTAGAGCCTTTCGGTGTCGACGCGGTAGACGAAGAACGGAACCACCGTGTAGTCCTCGGGCGTCTTCTGCCCCATCGGCAGCACGTCCACGTAGTGGACCCGGAGCGTCACTTTCACCGGAGGGTTAGTGTCGTCTTTGTCGCTCAGATACGCCACTCTCCGCGCAATCGCCGGCCACTTGTACGAGTCCTTGTCCGGGATCGCGTTCTCTGCAAACTTCCTGTACCTCTCCTTGAAGTACTTCTCGAAGATCGACATGTCGTACATGCGTGGGTACTTGTAGACCATCTTCGTGCCGTCCTTGTACTCCACGATGGCGTCGAGCCAAGAGTCGCGCGTCGCCGGGTTCGGCGAGAACATGTCCCAATACTGCCAGAACCCCGTCGAGCCCATGTAGTAAGCCAAGAACGAGGACTTGATCTCTTTATCGTTGTACTTGAGCAGGTAGTTCGGAGCGTCCTTGAGGCTGAAGTGGGCGTCCTTCCGCATGACCCTCGCAGGAGGGTGCGGCAACGTCCAACTGACCACCATGAACAGGTGGAAGTAGACGATCACCATGATCGCCCAGTGAACCTTGCGCTTGTTCTTCGGCTGCTCCGCCATCGGCCGGGTTAAGTATGCGCGAAACCTACAGCACTGAGCGGCTGGCGTCGAGATCTTTGGCGTACTTCGCAAGTCGCTCGCGCACGTAGCCTGGATCTATGTGGACTGCCTTGGGCGCCCGCTCCGGCGCGTCATAGAGCAGATCCTCCAGCAACTTCTCGATCATCGTGTGGAGCCGCCTCGCGCCGATGTCCATCGTCTTGGCATTGACGTCCGCCGCCATGTGCGCGATCTCGTCCAACGCGCCGTCGTCAAAATCGACTTTCACCCCATCCACGGACAGCAGTTTCTCGTACTGCTTGGTGAGGGCGTTCCTTGGCTCGCGCAGGATCCTGCAGAAGTCGTCCTCGGTGAGCGGGTCGAGTTCGACCCTGATCGGCAGCCGCCCCTGCAGTTCCGGGATCAAGTCGCTCGGCGCAGACTCGTGGAACGCTCCGGCGCACACGAACAATATGTGATCGGTACTCAGTGGCCCGAACTTCGTCTGCACGGTCGCTCCCTCGATGACCGGCAGGAGGTCTCGCTGTACTCCCTCGCGGCTCACGTCGGGCCCGGCCCCCTTGCCCGTCGGGATCGCAACCTTGTCGATCTCGTCGATGAAGATGATCCCCGTCTGCTCGGCACGCTTGAGGCCCTCCTGGTACACCGTGTGCTGGTCGACCGCTGCCTTCGCTTCGGCTTCCTCCAAGTACGGCAAGGCTTCGCCGACCCTGATCTTTCTGTAAACGTGCTTCCCCTTGTTGAAGGGCGACATCATGTTGTTAAAGTCGAGCCCCATCTCCTCCAGCCCCTGGTTGCTGAAGACCTGTAGGAACGGGCTGCCCTGTTCCTCGCTCTCGACGTTGACGAACATCTCGTCGTGCTTGCCCGACTCGATCTCCTTCTTCAGCCTTTCGCGGCGCTCCTCCCTC
>DATLWQ010000206.1:0-2775 GCA_035576225.1 Fimbriimonadaceae bacterium
TACCAGGGCGCAGCGACCGGCGTCGGCGGGATCATCCGCGACATCTTCACGATGGGGGCGCGCCCCATCGCTTGTCTCGACTCGCTGCGCTTCGGTCCAATTGATGCAGACGGCTCGGTCGCCAAGCGCAACCGGTATCTGTTCTCAGGGGTCGTCGCGGGCATCGGCGGATACGGCAACTGCGTCGGAGTCCCGACGGTGGCCGGCGAGGTCGCGTTCCACCCGAGGTACAGCGGCAACCCGCTCGTGAACGCGATGTGCCTTGGCGTCGTGCCGCTCGATTCGATCGCCACTGCGGCAGCGAAGGGCGAGGGCAACCCGGTCATCTACCTCGGATCGGCGACGGGCAAGGACGGCATCCACGGTGCCACGTTCGCAAGCGACACGCTCGGCGAGGACAGCGACGAAAAGCGGCCCAACGTCCAAATCGGCGACCCGTTCGCGGAAAAACTCCTGATCGAGGCCACACTTGAGGCCCTCCAGACAGGCGCGGTCGTTGCGATCCAGGACATGGGCGCAGCCGGCATCACCTGCTCGACGACGGAGATGTCCAGCAAGGGGGATGTGGGCATGGAAGTCGACCTCGATCTCGTCCCAACGCGTGAGAAGGGAATGTCCGCCTACGAGATCATGCTCAGCGAGAGCCAGGAGCGCATGCTCGCCGTTGCGCAAAAGGGCCGTGAGCAGGAAGTCATCGACGTCTTCAAGAAGTGGGGCACTCATGCGGTCGTGATCGGGCGCGTGACCGACGACGGGCTTGTCCGCTGCAGGCGCTTTGGCAAGGTCGAGGTCGAGGTTCCCGCAAAACTCCTGACAGACGAGTGCCCGACGTATACGGTTGCGCCAGAGGTTCCTGACTACTATGAGAAGGCCGGGAAGTTCGACGTTTCGACGATCCCAACAGTCGACGCGACGGACGCGCTCAAGACGCTTCTCGCGTCGCCTACGTTGTCTGGGAAGCGGTGGGTCTACGAACAGTACGACTTTCAGGTCCAGACGCAGACGGTCAGGGTGCCCGGCTCGGCCGACGCCTGTGTGCTCGCCCCGCGAGGTACTTCGAGAGGCTTGGCGCTCAAAGTGGACGGCAACGGCAGGTGGGTCTACCTCGACCCCTACGTAGGCGGACAACTCGCAGTGTGCGAGGCCGCGCGCAACGTCGCGTGCACGGGCGCACGCCCCGCAGGCGTGACCGACGGCCTCAACTTTGGCAATCCGCAACTGCCGCACGTCTACTGGCAGTTCGAGCGCGCTGTGAAAGGCATCGCCGAGGCGTGCGAGGCGCTCGGCACACCGGTCGTCAGCGGCAACGTCAGTTTCTACAACGAAAGCGATATCGGCGAAGTGCTACCGACGCCATTGATCGGGATGCTTGGAGTGCTCTCCGACGCCCACCGAAACGTCGGGTCGTCGTTCCCGGACGAACCTTGCGAGATAGGACTGCTGTGGTACGTGCGAGAAGAAGTCATCCATGAGGGTCTCGGCGCGAGTTCTTATCTCGCAACAATCCACGGCACGGAGGACGGTCGCCCTGTCGCCCCCGACCTCAAGGCAGAAAGCGATCTCTGCCAGTCGCTCGCGGCACTTGTCGAATCCGGTGCGATCCTTGCCGCACACGACGTCAGTGAAGGAGGCAGCGCCTTTGCCCTTGCCGAGATGTCTATCGGAGGCGGCGTCGGAGCGAGCGTTTCGCTCGACGGCGAGCCATTCGCGTTCGCCCGCCGCCCGGACTCAGTAATGTTCGGTGAGTTGCCAGGTTACGTCTTCGTCTGCTATCCCAAGGGAGGCGAACATGCGGTGGAAGCGTGTCTCAAAGGTGACACGAGGTTCCAAATGGTCGGTAGCACGACTGGCGCAGGCAGTCTGTTCAAAGTCGATTGCAAGGGAAGTGAGATCGAACTTGGCCCGGCAGAAATGCGAGACATTTATGAGTCCGCCATACCTGAAGCCATGCGACGTTCCTAAAGAGGACGTGCGAAGTGGACGGAGTTTAGACTAGACTATAGGCAGTACGTTTGACCGGGCCCGTCTAGTGAATGGCCCGGATTTTGGTTGGAACCATGTATATGAAGGCAAGGAACCCGTTTGTTGTCGCGGTCATGGCGCTTGCGATGTTCGCATCGGCTCATCCTCAGACAGAGCCGCCTGCAGATCAGAAGATCCAGAAGGAAGTCGTCGCCGCGGTCGACAAGTACCACGCCGGAGACGCCTCTGGCGCGATCACCATGCTCGAGGGACTGTACAAGCAGGACTCGAAGAACATGGACGTCGTCAACTGGCTGGGATTCCTGTACCTTCGCACAGGCGCCCCCGAAAAAGCGGCGCCCGTCCTTGCTCAGGGCGTCAAACTCCAACCTGACAACATCGGTCTTCGCCACAATCTGGCAATCGCCTACATGAACGCAGGTCGCACGGATCAGGCGATCACAGGGTTCGAAGACCTGGTGCAGCGCGCGCCGACGAACGCCGAGTACCTGGCGACGCTCGGCTCCCTCTACGTCAAGACGAAGCAGTACGACAAGGCGGTCGACCCGCTGGAGGCATCCAACAAGATCAAGGCGGACAACCCGCTCGTCCTCACCAACCTTGGCACCGCGTACGTCAACACAAACCAGCAGGCCAAGGCCGTCGAGACCTACGAGGCTCTGCGCAAGGTCGAACCGGACAACCAAGTCGCGCTCTCCTGGCTCGGCTACTTCTACTTACAGTCCAAGCAGACCGACAAGGCGATCGACGCGCTGGAGCAGGCGCGCAAGATCCGTCCGAACGACCTCGAGG
>DATLWQ010000207.1:0-7107 GCA_035576225.1 Fimbriimonadaceae bacterium
GACCAGTGCATGCTCATGATGGGTTCCTGCCCGTGCGGCAAGAGCGCGGCCGACGGAATGCCCGTGTGCCAGGAGTGCAAGGGCGGCTGGGATGCCGGCGACGGCGACGTGCCAGGAAAGAAGGCCGAGGACATCAAGGTCTTACCGCGCGGCGGCAGCATGTAGTCGGCCCTAAATCAGTAGCCAAAGCCGCCGACCGAACCGACGGCTTGGCCGCGCGTCCCCGATCCGAAGCCCGAGCGGGTCGGGAACGCCTTGAGCCGGAAGAACACTGCAATCTGTCGCCCTGAGCGGAATCCGACATCGTTGTCGATGTAGTCGACGACCAACTCGGCCTCGTGCAGGTCGTAGATGAGCGAGAGGTGCTGGGCGTCGAACCGCCCACGGTAGCCGTTCCAGTCCAGGGCGGTCTCGAACGTCGTCCGACCGACCTTGAACCCTTGCAGAAGCAGGCTCGTGCCCGCCCAGATCGAGCGACGTCCGTCGTACCGCGTTCCGAGGCCTATGCGGAAGTCGTTGAGCGCATAACTGGCGTCGAGGCGGCTGGTCGACCAGGTGTGGCTCACCGTGTCGAAGGTCGAGAATCCGCGCAACCTGTACAACTTCGACGGCGTCCACGTGCTGACGAGCGACACCAACTGCCACGGGACGTTGCCACGATCGCCTTGCAGGACGTCGTAGCCCGTGCGCGCCGAGAGTTGAAGGCTGCTCACAGGCGTCCAGGAGACGTCTGCAGAGAACGCGTCGTTGCGGCCCGTGCGGTCGATGCTGAGGGGAGTAAAGCCGAAGGCGCGATGGTTGCGGTAACCGATGTCGATCTTCGACTTCGGCGCGAAAGGGATCGAATACAGCAGGTTGTAGTCAAGCACGTACTGCGCTGTGTCGTCGCTATAGAGTCCCTGTTTGAACCCGCCTGCCCAACGCAGGGAGGTGGAACCTAACCTCTCCGTGCGCTGTGAGTTCAGGTTGTAGTCCATCCGGGTGATCGTTCCGCCCGAGGCCGGGTCGGCCAGTTCGCCGATCGAAAAGTCGGTCTTGAATGGCACTGTGCGCCCCGTGCGCGGCCCGAAGAGCCTGCTGGAATCCGTTCGCAGAGTGAGCATAGGCGTACGGTCGGTCGCGCTGAAGAAGTTCTCGGTGGAGCCCACCGGCACGCTGCGCTGGTAGAGCAGGTCTGTGTCGAACGTCCTCAGGCTCGTCTTGCTGGCGAACCTCAGGTCGAGCCGGTTCGAGTTCGTGTTCGACCCAAACGACGACTTCGATTCCGAGCGCGAGAGGTTGGCGTCGATTTGGGTGCTCTGGATGGGCGACCAAGAGTGCGAGTCGCTGAGCGACAGCGACTGCGTGACCGTGCTGAAGAACGACGTGTCGCTCCCGACGCGGTACCAGGAGAGGCGGCTGTTGCCGCGGTCCCAAGGGAGCACGTACTGCGCGCGCAGGTTCGTGAGGACCGATTGAGGCGCGGTCAGATAGTTGTGCTGCTGGTAGGTGCCGTTGAAGAGGAACTGGCCCGAACCGATCGGCTGTTTGTGGTCGGCTGTCACGGTCGAAGAGATCGTCGGACCGAGCAGCGTGTACGCAGTGATCTTCCCTTCTCTCTCCTTTCGGCCGTAGTGGAGGTCGGCGCCGAGCCCCGTGCCGAGCCGCGACATGTAATCGAGGCGCGTGTCGAAGTAGTCCGGACCGTGCAGCGGTGTGCTGAATCGCGTCTTGACGTAGTAGCCCTCGGTCGGGCTCTGCCCTACGTCCGGGAGGTACCGCGTTCCCTCGTCGATGAGCGGGATGACGAGGTACGGGACTCCGAACACCGTGTGACCGAGGATCTCGAGCCGTGCGTCGCGCAGCGCCATGTAGCGGTTCGGGCGAACTGTCGTGGAGCGCGCGACGAAGCGCGAGTGTGGAACCTCCTTGTCGCACGTCGTCACATAGCCGTGGCCTATCGTGAACCTCTGCTCCGTGCCCTGGCCGGACTGCGTCGTGACAAAGACGGGCGCCTTCGCGTGGCCCTTCAGCGTCTCAGGCGAAAGTTCCGCCTTGCCGTCCTCAAATTTGAACGTCTTCACGCGAAAGTCGACTGTGATGACGTCGCCAAACACGTCGCTTCCCTCTCCTTTTAGCCTTGCGTTCCCCTCGAGTCGGAAGATCTGGGTGCTGCGGTTGCCGGTCAGCCGGTCGGCATAGATGTCGTACCCTTTGAACTGGGCATGGATGTGCCCCTCGGCATTCACGTCGTCGCCGTCCACGCCGCCCTTATCCGCGTGGACGAGGGTGAACTCTTGGCGTTTGTTCGGGTCAGCGGGAGGGAGTTGCGAGCCTGGCGTCTGCGCGAGCGTCGTCGCGGCTAGTGCAAAAGGGAGCGCGAGGGCGAGCGCCCTCATTCCGCCCTCCAGATGAGGACTAGTGTGACGAGCGCGTATACGACGTCCGGCAGCCACGCCGCCGCCACCGGCGGGAGCCACCCGTTCGGACCAAAGATCTGCGTGCTGATTACGTGGATGTTGTAAAAGAGCATCACCAGACCCATGCTGACGATGAGCCCGACGAACGGGCCCGAGCGCATCATAGAGACGGCGAACGCCGCCGACGCGAGCGCAAACACCAGGCACGACGCAGGCAGGCTGAACTTCACCTGGTAAGCGACCTCGAGGACGGTCGTATCGATCCTGTTGGCACGGCGCTGCTCGATCGCCTTCTTGAGCGCCGCCGCAGTCTCCTCGTCCGGAACAGGCGGGCTGAAGACGTCTGCGACGCGCACGCGCTCGTTGATCGTCGCCTTGTCCATCACCCTGAACGCAACGAGGTCCGCACCGTGCATGGTATAGACGTCGGGCTTGTTGATCGTCCACACGCCGTCGTCGTACGAACCGTCCTCGGCGATGAACAGCACGGTCTCCTCCGCCTTTGGCCGTTCAAAGATGACGATTCCCTTCAGCAGGATGCTGCCGCCCTTCGTTCGCTGGATCTCTCGGAAGTTGGCCGTGTACCGGTCGAGTTGCAGCATGACGTTGGACTTGAACGCCGGGGCGGAAGCCACCATGCTCGCCTGGCCGGTCACGTTCCTGTACTGCTTCGAGGCAGGAGGGATGAGTTTCTCAACGATCAGGAAGTTACCGACCGAGACCAGCGCACCGACGACGAGGATCGGCAGGAAGATGCGGCGCAACGGGACGCCTGCGGCGCGCATAGCCGTGATCTCGCTCTCGCGGGCCAGCCTCGAAACGGCCAGCGCTACCCCGATCGCCGTGCCGCTGGGCAGAGTTAGGCTCAACCACTGCGGCATCCGGTACAGAACCATCTGAAGAATCGCAGTAAATGGAAGTCGCGTAATTTCAAAATTTTTGAAAATTCCGATAAATTCATTCGCCATAAAGAGCAACGCGACAACCAGCGTCCCGACGATCATCGGGATCGCCATCTCTTTGAGGATGTAGCGGTCGATGCGCTTCAAGCGGCGTGCTCCTCCTTTCGGACGAAGGCGTGCCACATGAGGACGCCCGCCACGGCCATCTGGACCACCACGAGCAAGACCTTGGGCGCCAGATCCATGTCCGCCTGAAGGACCAGAGGCAAGCCCACCAGCGACACCGAGGCCGCGACCCAAGAAGCGACGAGCCTCTTCGCCAAAGCCTTGCCGAGCCAGCGGCCCCTGGCGTACTCGCTCAGATAGGGCGCGCCGCAGCGCGAACAATGGACCTCACCTGCTCCGTTCGACTGGCCGCACCTGAGGCACCGGATCGGGCGATAGTGCGACGGGTCTCGCACGGCGCGTTTCCACCTTTCGAGAGTCCTGTACTCGTTCCGAAAGGCGTCCTTGGGAGCGCCCTCGAGCGACTCCTCCGCGATCTTGACCGCGTGGCCGACGAGGCCACGTGTATAGAGCGCGTCCGCGAGTTTGAACTTCAGCATCGCGTTGTTGGGCTTCTGGGCGATCATCTCGTAGACGCGCTCGATCTGCTCGACATCGATCTTGATGAGCGCCTGCCTGTCCAATTGACGTTTTACGACTGGAAAAACGATCAAGGCGAGGTACAGGACGGCTAGGGCGATGGGAGCCAGCACCGGCACAGGAGGCACTGCGGCCACGAATCCCACGCCGAAGGCTACGAAGATTCCAACGACTCCCAGTGCGGTGTCCATCTCCCCCATGAGCATCCAGCCGACGAGAGCGTAGACCCACACCGCCGTCGGCGGGATCGCGAGAGCGGCCGTGATGAACAGGGTCCCTGACTCTAAGCCTGACTGGGCGAGGGCCTCACGCATCGCCCTTGTCCCGGTCGTTCTTCTTTCCGAACTTCGGTTCTTCTCCTTTGAGGAGCCGGCCTATGTTCGCGCGGTGTCGATAGAAGACGTATGCGACCAACGGCGTGAAGACAGCGAAGAACACGGTGCCTTGCTTTGTGAACCACGCGGCGACCAACACGGCCAGCGCCGCGACCAGACTGGAGACGCTCACGACGCGCGTGATCCCGAACAGAACTAAGAAGACTAAGAACGCCGCTCCACCCACGATCGGCGCACTGCCGACGAGCACTCCCAGCCCAGTCGCCACTCCCTTGCCGCCCTTGAACCGTAGGAACGGGCTGAGCGTGTGGCCCAGCACGGCGGCGACCCCGACGAGCACGGCCGCGTCCTGAGAGCCCGTGACCTGCATCGTGGCCACGGCAGGAACGGCGCCCTTCAGCACGTCCAGGGCGAAGACAAAGATGCCGAGGCCCCATCCCAGGGTCCTGGCCACGTTCGTCGCT
Organism: Fimbriimonadaceae bacterium; assembly: GCA_035576225.1. Taxonomy (GTDB): domain Bacteria; phylum Armatimonadota; class Fimbriimonadia; order Fimbriimonadales; family Fimbriimonadaceae; genus JADFMN01. Next base: position 4,746 of record DATLWQ010000207.1, read on the forward strand.
CCGGTGTTTCCACTTCCGACCGCCATGATGTCGACCCCTTTCGCCCTGGCGACGAGCACGCCGAACGGCACGGAGCCGAGGAGGTAGGCGCAGACGGCGAGCACAGCGTAGACCATCTACGGGATAAGACGCTCCATCGTCTGTAGAAAGAGAGGACGGACGCGCGCGACGTGGCCCTGATAGGCTTCGATCACCGCGTTCGGCCCACTGAGACTCATCACTGCCGCCAACCGGTCGAGTTTATCTGGATTCTCAGGCAGGACCTCGTCGTTATGGCCAAGGAGCGCGAGCCTTGCGCGCAGGTCCGAATAGAACCGCCAAGCGCCGACGAGCGCGTCTAGTTCGACAGTATTGAGGACGCCGTGTTGAGCCAGCACTCCTGCCTTTTCCTTCGTGCCCGTCACACCGCTCTCGACCAGTGCATGGTTCTTCCACCAGAGCAGTTGCACGGTCCACAGTACGTCGTCTTGGCCGCCGACGCCCAACTTGATGTGTCGGTTGCGGAACTGGATCGGCACGCGTTCGGTCTCGATCCTCTGCTTCATGCGAGCAAGAGACTCTGCCGTCGTCTTGTCGATCTGTCTGCCGAAGGCGGCGACCATGACAGCCTTCGGCATCGCTTTGCCGAACAGGGGCCTTGCCCGCCCGAGCGCGAGTCTCTCCCACGGCTCCATGCGGCCCTCCGCGTATTGTGCGAGCGCCTCTTGCGTCACCACTAGGTGCCCCTTGCGACCTTCGGGTCGAAGCCGCAAGTCGACCTCCATCGGCGCACCGTGCGAACGTAGCGACTGCACGGCGACCAGCAGCCGTTGCGCCGCGTCCTCGTCCTTGCTGCCCTGCTCGCCGACGAACAACATGTCCAGGTCGGAGTACAGGCCGAGTTCGCGCGCGCCGAAACTGCCGACGGCGACAGGCGTGAACTCGGCACCGACTCTCGCGAAGACCGGTCTCAGCGCCGCCTCCATCAGCGACGTCAAAGACGTGCTCAGAGCATCGGTAGAGGTCAGAGCCGCCCGGGCCGCGACGCCGAGCCAGCCACGGCGGACTGCAGACGCAAAATCTGCCTCCTCCTTCGGGGGCTTCTCGAACCTCGCCTCCGGGTCGGTCTCCTCGAGCACCTCGCCGCTCAGGATCTGTTCCGTGACCGACACCCACCGACGGAGCGCAGGAAGAAGCGCCGGCGCTGCCTCGACGATTTTCACGACCCTCTCCATGCTCGAATCGTTCTCCAAGACCGCCGCATAGAACGCGTCCGACTCCGGCAGTCCATCGAGCCACGAAAGCACACCGCCGGAACTGGGCCCCGCGCGCTGCGCGACAGCGGCGCGGTCGTCGCCCGGGGAGTCCTCGTCTGCCGCGAGCGCGCTTTGGTACCAGTTGCGCGCGTGCGCGCGGTGCATGGCGACGGCAGAGTCGAACGGTGCAAGCGACTGGAACCCCATACGTCGCGCAAGATCTGTCCGCTCTTGTGAGTTCTCGGGAAGAGAGTGCGACTGTAGGTCGCCCAGCAGTTGGATACGGTGCTCCACCTGACGCATGAACGTGTACGACGCGAGCAGTTCGTCCATCGCCCTTTGTTTGATCACACCGTGCGCGGCGAGTGCGCGCAGCGCGTCGCACGTCGACAACGTCTGCAGGTCCGCGCTCTCTTTGCCATAGAGCAGTTGCAGAATCTGCACGAGGAACTCGACGTCACGAATGCCGCCCGGCGCGCGCTTGATATCGTTGTCGCCGACCAGCCCTTCGATGCGTCCTCGCATCTTCATCAGATCCTGCACGACCCACTCTCCGCGCGCTGGTCGAAAACAGACTTCCTCACGCATCGCCGCCCACCGCTCGCTCGCCTCCTGGTCCGCGACGATCGGCCTGCTACGAATGAGCGCAAGGTGCTCCCACGGCTCGGCATAGCGCCTGTAGTAGCCCTCTACGCTCGCCAGCGTGGGACAGATCGGGCCGCGCGATCCATAGGGGCGAAGACGCAGGTCGACGCGATAGAGAGAGCCTCGCCCCATGCGGTCCGAAAGCGCCCTGGTGAGGCGCTCACAGTACTTCATAGCCTTCTTCTCCGCCGCCTCGTCCGCTCCGTCGTCCAGGAGGTAGACCAGGTCGACGTCAGAGGAAAAGTTCAACTCTTGACCGCCTAACTTGCCAAAAGCGATCACTTTGACAGGACACTCTTCACCGTGGGCGTCCGCCCAGACGATGTCCGCCGTGGTGGCCACAAGCGCGTTCGCGACCGTACTGAGACCCGTCCAGACCTCCTGCTCCGGCCAGAGTCCGGCGAGGTCGGCCGCCGCGATGCGCAGGTGCCACGTCTGCTTGAGAAACCTCAGGCGGTCCAACGAATGGCGGTACGAGCCAC
>DATLWQ010000208.1:0-10350 GCA_035576225.1 Fimbriimonadaceae bacterium
AACTTCCCGAAAAGCCGATGATGGGACGGTTGTTCGACGACCGGGTCGGCTATTTCAATGAGAGTTTTACGGCCTACGGAACCTCCAATCAAGCGTCCAAGGAAGAGCACTATATCGCGCGCTTCCGCCTGGAGAAGAAAGATCCGAACGCGGCGGTCAGCGAGCCGGTCAAGCCGATCGTCTTTTATCTCGGCCGCGAAGTCCCCGAAAAGTGGCGCAAGTACCTGAAGGAGGCGGTCGAGGACTGGCAGCCCGCGTTTGAAGCGGCTGGGTTCAAGAACGCAATCATCGCCCAGGACGCGCCCGACGACCCGAACTGGGACCCTGAAGACGCGCGCTACTCCGTCATCCGGTGGGCGCCCAGTACGACCCAGAACGCGATGGGCCCTCACGTCTCCGACCCCCGCAGCGGCGAAGTCATCTCCGCCCACATCATCGTCTGGAACGACGTGCTGCGACTGGCCCAGCGGTGGTACTTCACCCAGGCCAGCGCCAGCGACAAGAGCGCGCAGAAGATTCCGTACAGCGACGAACTGCTAGGCCGCTTGATGCGCTACGTCGTCTCGCACGAGGTCGGTCACACGCTCGGATTCGAGCACAACTTCAAAGCCTCGAGCGCGTTCACAATCGCCCAGTTGCGCGATCCTGACTGGACTAAGAAGTGGGGCACCGAGGCCAGCATCATGGACTACGGTCGCTTCAACTATGTCGCACAGCCAGAAGACCACGCCGCGCTCATTCCCAAGATCGCGCAGTACGACATCTTCGCCGTGAAGTGGGGCTACACGCCGATCCCCGGCGCAAAGAGCCCCGAGGACGAGGTTCCCACTCTCGACAAGTGGGCCGCAGAGCAAGTCGATCAGCCGCTCTACCGCTTCGGCGCGAACTCCAATGAGGATCCCAGCCAGCAGAGCGAGGACTTGGGCGACGACGCCGTCGAAGCGACAACGCTCGGCCTCAAGAACATCGACCGGATCATGGACTACGTCTACGACGCGACCGTCAAACTCGGCGAGGACTACTCGGACCTCTCCGACTACTACGGCGGACTGTGGAGCCAGCGCAACCTGGAACTTGGCCACGTCGCCCGCAATATCGGCGGCGTCGTGATGACCAACTACCACGGTGGCCGCGGCGGCGCCGTCTACAACATGGTGCCGCGCGCCAAACAGAAGGCCGCGATGGATCTGCTCGTGTCGGCGTGCTTCGAGACGCCGCACTCGATGATCCGGCCAGAGATCCTCGACAAACTCGGACCAACGAACGTCGCCTCACAGGTCACCAGCAGCCAGACGCGCGTCTTGGCCACGCTGCTCTCGGACACGCGCATCCAGCAGATGCTCGACCTCGAGTCGACCAACGGCAGCCGAGCCTACACCGTCGCTGACATGTTCACCGACCTGAGGCACGGCATATGGCACGAACTCGATGAGACGGATCCGCACATCGACAACTACCGCATGGCGCTCCAGGTCGCGTATGTGAACATGCTTGCCGGCAAACTCGTCGGCGAAGGCGAAGTCCGCGGACTTGCAAGGCTCGAACTTGGCACGATTCGCGGCATGATCGCCGCGCGCATGGACACGACGAGCGATTGGAAGGTGCGCGCGCACCTCGCTGACCTCAAGGCGACCATCGACAAGGCGCTGGGGTAGCAGGTGCCGAAGGCCGCGACTCGACAGGGCCCCTCTCCCCTCATCGGGAGGGGGGTCGTCGTCCTAACGCCTGCTAGGGTCAGGGCTGCCGTTCGCAAACTCAAAGAGGACCGAACTCTCAAGCCGCTCGTCGCGGCCTACCCAGCCCCGGAGTTTCAATTGGCGACGGACGTCTTCGCTTCCTTGGCAAGCGCGATAGTCTCCCAACAACTCTCGACGAAGGCCGCCGCAACGATCTACGACCGGCTCCTGAAACTGATCAAGAAGAAGAAGCCCGATGCGCGCGCAGTACTCAAGTGCAGCGTGGAGGACCTTCGTGGCGTCGGTATGTCCCGCCCGAAGGCAGGCTATCTCCTCGACCTCGCCGAAAAGACCCTTAGCCATGAACTGCACATCGAGCGGTTCTATGACATGCCGGACGCGGACGTCGTCGAAGAGGTCACTCAGGTCAAGGGCCTGGGAGAGTGGAGCGCGCACATGTTCCTCATGTTCGCCCTCAATCGCCCCGACGTCTGGCCCGTAGGTGACCTAGGGATAAAGAACGCCGCAAAGAGGCTCGTCGGCAGCGAAGACCACCTTCCATTAGACGAGATGCTGGAACTCGCCGAACCGTGGCGGCCCTACCGCACGGTGGCGTCTCTCTATCTGTGGGACTCGCTCGACAACAAGCCACAATAGACGCATGACGGACTTTGCATCGATCTACAAGATCTCGCACGGTCGCATGCTCCAGTCGATCGAGGGACTCAGCGACGAGCAGTTGGGATGGCGACCGCACCCTAAGGGACTGAGCATCTTCGAGATGCTCATGCACGTGGCCGGAGGAGAGATGTTCTTTGCGTCCAGGCTCCAAGGGCTGACTCTGAGTGACGAGGACAAGAAGATCGAATCGTGCGCGCGCGACAAGGTCATCAACGAAAACCCGTTCCCGTTTTCAGAGAGCGAAGTCAACGGCGATCTTCTGCAAGAGACCCTCGCAAAGACCAAGGCGCTCGTGCAACCGATGATGGACGACCCCGAACCATGGCGCGAAAAGCAGATCGAGACGCCGCTCGGCCCGGTCGACCATGCGCAAGGGATCTTCGCTCGCATCGCGCAGCACCCCGCCTATCACACCGGCCAGGTCTGGACCTATAGGTTCGACCCGCGCTTCCCGTCCTAGTCGTCGCGCTCAGAGACGTAAACGTTCGTCTGCAGTTCGGACCGCATGCGTTCGTGCAGCGTCCGGCTTGAGGCCTCTCCGATCGCTTTGGCGACCCTCTTATAGCCTCCCACGACCTGCCCGAGATGGATGATCGGGTCTCCGGGCATCACGGCCGGCAGCGTGGTCATCCCCAGCACGATCCCACCGTACGGAGCGTTGACGACGCTCTGCTCCTCGCCGAGCAGCGTCATGTTCGTCGCCACAGGCTCGCCCTTCTCAACCACGTCGCCCGGCGCGACGTGAAAGTCCAACAGCCCGCCCGAGTGCGCCCGGATCCAACTGTTTCGCCTGATGACGGCCTGGTAGATCGGCGCATAAGGCTTGCGCTCGATCATTCCGAGCCCGATCAGCCCGTTGGTGATCAGCCTGAGTCCGAACTCGACGACGCGCGGCTCGACCTTGTTCACCTCCCCGGCCTCCAACAGCACGGTCGGCACGCCCGCGCGCACAGCCTCCTGGCGGAGGCTGCCCTTCGGTCCCTTGTCGTCCACAAGGATCTCGCAGCCGAGCGAGTGCGCGAATGCGGCGACCTTTGGAGCCGAGAGGTCTGCGCGCACGTTCGGAAAGTTCGTTCGGGTCCAGGCGGCGGAGTGCAAGTCGATCACAAAGTCGCAGCGCCGCACGATCTCGTCGAAGAAGGCGTGCGCAAACCGACTGGTAAGGCTGCCGTCCAGTTTCCCGGGGAAAAACCTGTTGAGGTCGCGCCTGTCGGGCATGTAACGGTTGTGCTGCTCGAACCCGAGCACATTGACCACCGGGACGAGCACAAGCGTGCCTTTGCTGAGCCTGTGAGGCTTGTTGCGGATGATCTCGCGCACGATCCCCGAGCCGTTGATCTCGTCTCCGTGGATTGCCCCGCTCACCAGCACCGTCGGCCCGGGCGCCTTGGAGTTCCAAACCTGGGCGCGGATGCTGACGGGCTGCCCGGTGTACGTCTGGGCGACGTCGAGGGAGACGTTCTTGACCTCGCCGGGAGCGACGGTCTCGTCACCGATCTGAAATGTGTGGGTGGACTTGGTCACGTCGTAAGTTGCTTGGACTTCTTGACGAGCAACTTCTTCCTTTTGCGTCTCTTCGGCCGCTCAGGAATCCAGTCCTTCATGGTTTCCAGTTTGCCGAAGCACAGCAGTTTGTCGCCGGCCTCCAGTTCGCGAACCACCCGAGGGTTCGGGATCGTCTGCCCCGCGCGCTCCAGCGTCATTACGATGATGTCCTGGTCGCGCAGCCCGCACTCCTTGATCGACTTGCCGACCATCTCCGATCCCTCCGCGATGTAAAGTTCGGCGACGCCGTAGCCGTGGGTGACCGTCAGGCGCTCACGGACGTCCAGTTCTGGAAACTGGACCATCGTCTCGATGTACTGGATGATCTCGCCGGCGACGTTGACGCCGGTGCAGGTCTCGATCCCCTCCAGGCCGGGTGAGGAGTTGACCTCGATGATCTGTGGCCCGTCCGCCCCTTCGAGCATGTCGACGCCCGCCACGCGCAGGCCCAGGATCTGCGACGCTCGTACAGCCGTCTGGCGGTACCGCAGATCGAGGTCGATCGGCTCAGCCGTCCCGCCCCGGTGGATGTTCGACCGGAACTCCTGCCCGTGGGCCACGCGCCGCATCGCCGCGATGACCTTGTCTCCGACGACGAAGGCGCGCACGTCCTTGCCCTTGCTCTCTGCGACGAACTTTTGCACGAGCACGCTCTGCTTCGCGCCCTGCATCGCCTCTATGATCGCTTCCGCCACCTTTTGGGTCTCGGCGAGGATTACGCCGCGGCCCTGCGTCCCTTCGATCAGTTTGATGATGACGGGCGCCCCGCCCACGCGCTCGATCGCGGGCAGAATGTCGTTCTGGTCGCGGACGAACGAAGTCGAGGCGATCCCGACGTCATAGCGGCTCAGGATCTGCAGCGTCCGCAGTTTGTCGCGAGAGTTCGAGATGCCGTTCGCCGTGTTTGTGCAAAAGACGTTCATCTGCTGGAACTGCCGCACGACAGACGTGCCATAGCCAGTGATCGACGTGCCAATGCGAGGGATGATCGCGTCGTAGGTCGAAATGCGTCGTCCGCGGTAGTACAGTTCGGGGTACTCGCTGTCGAGCGCGATCGCGAACTTCAGCGTGTTCAAGACCTTGGTCTCGTGGCCGCGCGCAAGCGCCGCCTCCTTCAGCCTTCGCGTGCTGTAGCAGCGAGGCGCCCTGGAAAGGATCGCCAGCCTCATCGTTTCCTCCTCTTCGTGTGTTTCAGCGAGACGTCGACGACGAAGTCGCCTTCGAGCGCGCGCCTGCCGAGCAGCATCCTGCACAGCATCTTCTTTCGAGAGACCAGGGAGAGTTCTACTAGCCTCTCATGGTGTCCAAGGATCATGGTCGTTTCCACAACGATTCTCTCTTGCGCCTTGCCGATGCTGGACCTCACGCTCGTCAGGCGCTTGACTGGTGCTACGACCCGGATGCGTTCAGCGTTCGGCTTTCGGCTCGTGACCACCTCGAACGAGACCCTGTCCTCTCCGACGTGCTCGACGTTCTCGACGTGGATGGCGCTCGTTCGGGCGCCGGTGTCCACTTTGGCGATCATGCCTTTCACGCCCCAATCGGGCAGGTCGACCGTCTCCCTCCAGCCCACTACGGTCTTGTCCATGTACTCGGGCACGGTGCGATTATGGCCCAAGGGGTCGGGCATAATGGGCGCATGATTTTCTCTGCCGCCGTCCTCCTCTTGGCGTCACGCGTCCAGGCGCCGCCCACGCTCCAGGAAATCGCCGCGCAAGTGTCGGCCGAACGACTCAAGGCGACGGTGGACAAACTCGCCTCGTGGAACACTCGCAACACCAACACTCCCGAATTGACTGAGGCGTGCAACTGGGTGGCCTCGGAGTTTCGCAAAATTCCGCGCCTAAAGGTCGAGTTGATGACCTATCACATCAAGCAGAGCCCGCGGGTCATTGCGGACAAGGACGTCGTCGAGGTCGTCGCGGTGCTTCCGGGCCGGACAGACCGGCGCGTCCTCGTAGGTGGACACATCGACACGATCAACATGACTTCGGGCGCAGATCCGATGACCGCTCGTGCGCCGGGTGCAGACGACGACGGTAGCGGCGTCGCCCTCACGATGGAACTCGCCCGGATCATGTCCCAGTACGACTGGGAGGACACGCTCGTCTTCGTCGCGTTCAGTGGCGAGGAGCAGGGCCTCCTCGGCTCCTTGGCCCTCGCGCAGCGGGCCAAGGACGAGGGCTGGAACCTGGAGGCCGTGTTGAGCAACGACATAGTCGGCAGCAGTTCCAACACCGACGGCTACCGCGACGGGCGTGAGGTCCGCGTCTTCAGCGAGGAGTCCGACGAGCACCAGAGCAGGGAACTAGCGCGGTTCACAGAACTCGTCGTGCGAAGGAACATCACCGACTTTCGCGTCAAACTCATCTATCGCAACGACCGCTTCGGCCGGGGCGGCGACCACTACTCCTTCATCAAGCAGGGCTTCAACGCGATCCGCTTCTGCGAGGTATGGGAGGACTTCCACCACCAGCATTCCGCCGACGACCTGCCCGAGTACGTCGACCCCGAGTACCTGCGACACGTCGCACAGTGCGACGCGGTGGCGATGGCCTCGCTTGCGAACGCGATGCCAGCCCCAACGCGCGTTCGAATCGACCGCCACCAGGGCCACGACACGCACATCAGTTGGCAGCCGCAGGATGGAGTGGACTACGTCGTCTACTGGCGTGACTCGCAGTCGCCCGTATGGCAGGGCTCAATCGATGTCGGCAGCGTCGGAGAGTACACGGTCGTCGGAATCAACAAGGACGACAACTTCTTCGCCGTCGGCGCCAAAGGCGGCCTTCCGGTCGTCGCCCGCTGAACCAAGACGCAAGTCCCCTCCCCCTTGGGATTTGCCGCGCCGAAACCTGGCCAAAAGTGCGTGGCCCCGCACGCCCTTGGCCGGGGAGGGTGTCGCTCCTGCGACACCACTCTCGCCACGGAGAAGAAAAACGTAGCCGCAGGCTTTAGCCTGCGCTCCTGTGACTCTCGACTCGTCCCCTCCCCCTTGGGATTTGCCGCGCCGAAACCTGGCCAACAGGGTTCGGCCCGCGCAAAGGCCAGGGAGGGTGTACGGTTTCAAAACCCTACACGCACCGCAGGCGACCGGTAAAATCGGCCAATGGCGAAGTACGTACCGAGCGTGGGCATGGAGGTCCACGCCGAACTCTTGACGCACAGCAAGATGTTCTGTCGGTGCCCGGTCGCCTTCGGTGGTGAGCCCAACACCCGGACCTGCCCCGTCTGCCTGGGCATGCCTGGCACGCTCCCCGTCCCGAACCAGGCGGCGATCGAGATGGTGCTGCGCACCGCGCTGGCCCTCAATTGCACGATCGCGATGGACAGCGTCTTCCACCGCAAGAACTATTTCTATCCCGACCTCCCCAAGGGCTTCCAGGTGAGCCAGTACGGCGAGACCAACCCCCTAGGGTACGCCGGCTACCTTGACGTGCCCGCCAAGGACGGAGGCACAAAGCGCGTCCGCATCCGCAGGGTGCACCTCGAAGAGGACACCGGCAAACTGATGCACCTCCCTTCGGGCGGGGCAGGGGTCGACTTCAACCGCGCGGGCGTCCCCCTCATGGAGATCGTCACGGACTTTCCGCCGGACATCACCGACCCCGACGAGGCGCGCGAGTACCTCGTCCAACTTCGCCAGTTGCTCCTTTACCTCGGCGTGTGCGACGGCAAGATGGAGCAGGGAAGCCTGCGGTGTGAGCCCAACATCTCTGTCCGACCGGAGGGAAGTGACGAGTACGGGATCAAGACGGAACTCAAGAACCTCAACTCCTTCCGCAGCGTCCAGTCGGGCGTAAAGTACGAAGTCGAGAGGCAGTCCGGCGTCATCGAAAGCGGCAAGAAGGTCGTCCAAGAGACCCGCGGCTGGAACGAACAGACAGAGACTAGTTTCTCGATGCGCACCAAGGAGAGCGAGCAGGACTACCGCTACTTTCCCTGCCCAGACCTCGTGCCGATGAAGTTTGATGAGGCTTACATCGAGCGGCTCCGCTCAGAGGTTCCGGAACTTCCTCTTGCCAAGCGCCGGCGATACGCCGGGCAGTTCGGCCTCACCGACGCCGACGCGGAGGTGCTCTCCGCAGACCGCCGCTGGGCCGAGTACTTCGAGGCCTGTGTCTCCTTGGGAGGAGACCCGAAGGCGGTCTGCAACTGGATGAACTCCGATTTCGCGCGACTGCTCAACGAGACCGGCCAGGTCGCCCTTGCCGACGGCGAAGACCCTGAGGGCCGCGAGGTCAGTAAGGTCACGCCTGAGCGCCTCGTAGGGCTCGTCTCGCTCGTGCAGGACGGCACGATCAGCGGCAAGACCGCCAAAGAGGTCTTCGTAGAGTGCTTTAGCAGTGGCCGGACCGCCAAAGAGATCGTCGAAGAGAGGGGCGTCACCCAGATTTCGGACGCATCGTTCATACAAAACCTCGTCGACGAAGTGATTGCAGGCAACGCAGACGCCGTTGAGACGTACAAGAACGGTAAGACCGGCGTTCTAGGGTTCCTCGTCGGACAGGTGATGAAAGGCTCTCAAGGCCGAGCAAACCCCAAGATCGTGCAAGACGCACTAAAGAAACGGCTAGAAGAATGAAGAGAATCGCGACCGGACTCGTTATCGCTCTGTTTGCCGTGCCCGCGTTGGCGCAGGACAGCGACCGTGTAGCGGAGATTATGGGCTATGTCGAACAGCGCGCTTTCGTCGAGACGAAGGCCCCGTTCGACGTCGGCGATTATCCCAAGACGATCCAGATCCAGCGAATGAGGTTCGTCCTCAACCCTCAGAACGAAGAACTCGCCACGAACCTGATCTGGATGCTCGGCAACGTCGAGTACCATACTGAGGAACTCGCGACAGCCATCAAGTTTCGCCTGCAAAACCCTCAGAACCCCGACCGTGGCCTTCCGGAGGCTTTCATCTACCAGACCCTCAAGGCTTACGCGCGCATTCCCGGCATTATCGAACCAGATATAGAGCGGACCCCGGCGCCCCACGGCAACACCTTCCGCGTCCTCGGCCACGCATATGAGAAACTGGGCTTTTACAAGGACGCGCTGAGGGTGTGGGAACTGGCGGTCAGGGCGCACCCTGAAGACGATGTCTTTGTCATGCTCCGCGACCGGACACGGAAAAAACTCGGCGGTTAGCCTGACCTGGGAAGAATATGTGGAACAAGCCTCCTAGCGATGGAACGCATCACGCCCATGGATCTTGAGTCCGCCAGGTTCCCCGTCGCCCGCAAGGGATACGACCGGGAGAGCGTCGATACGCTCATCAAGACCGCTGCCGGCGAAATCGAGTCCCTCAGCAGGGAACTCCAGGCGCAAAGGCAGAAACTCGAGTCGGAACTCAAGGAACTCGAGTCGTTCCGCAAGAAGGAGTCGATCCTGGCCGAGGCGCTCCTCCTCGCACAGAAGACCGCCGATGAGGTCCGCTCTGCCGCGCACAAGGAGGCCGAGCTGATCATCGAGCACGCGAAGGTCCAGGCCAACGAGATCAGGCGCAAGGCCGAGTTGGAAGCCGACGAGACGGAAAGGCGAGTCGAGCAGCGCGTGCGGGACAAGTCGAACTTCGAGGCCCGCTTCCGGGCGATGCTTGAGGAATACCTCCGTTCGCTCGAAGAGCCTCCCGCGACGCCGGCCAAGGAGCAGGAGCCTGCAGCCTGAAGCAAGAGTCTCCGTCCGCGTGACGCCCCGTGCAAGCCGCAACGGCGTCTCCTATGCCGACGGAGTCCTGCGAGTAAGAACGACGGCCGCACCCACCGACGGACAAGCGAACGAGGCCGTTGTCGGACAGGTGGCCAAGGCGCTAAGGATCGCCAAGTCGAAGATAACCATCAAGCGGGGCCACTCCTCCCGTGACAAACTGCTGGCGGTCTCAGGGTTTGATCAAGCGCAGTTGGACGCGCACCTCCTTCGGCTGAAAGAGGAAAAGTAGCCCCCCTAAATCGAGTCGTGGACCTCAGTCGAGGTCGAAGAGTTCGTCGGTAGTCAGGTCGCCGTCCTCGTCGATGTCACCGAGTTCGTTTTTTGTGAAGTCCTCAGAGTTGAACCCGAAGCCGAACGTCCCTTTCCGCATGACGGGCTTGAACACCTTCGTGTGGAGGTCGCACCACAGCACGATCCCCATGCCGTTGTGCCGACCTTGGAAGCCCGGATAGTTGGACGAAGGCGGATCGAGGAAGGCGTTGCCCTCAAGGAACGGCTGCGCGCTCTCCCAGTTGTTGATCCGCGCGCTCGTCGCAAATGCGACGGTCGAAGACGGGTCGGTGATCCGTGACTCCTGGACCGGGATCGCCGTTTCAGCAAAGTCGGGCGGCTGGAAGGTGCTCGGACTGAGGTACTGGTAGTTGTAGCCGAAGCCCGTCAGCCCCAGTGCCGTACGCATTGTCCTTGGGAACATCGGATCGGACTTGATCTGGTTGTTCCTCGTGTACGGGTAGAGCAGCGCCTCCTG
>DATLWQ010000209.1:0-22370 GCA_035576225.1 Fimbriimonadaceae bacterium
CCGATCGATCCACTCAGATCTTGATCCCGCACAGTCAGTGTCGAGTCGGGATTCACGTCTTCGCTAACTCCCGCGCGCGTGGATTACTATAAAGTTTGTTCTACGACGGATGGGAGTGCCAGTTTGGCGGCGCAAGAGGAGCCTGTAGGTTCATCGAAGGGGCGATAAGAGGATTTCAAGGACGCCGAGAAGATCAAATCGGATACGGCAAGATGACCGTAGGCAATCTCCATGGGGTTCGCCAATTACCGTAGAAATGTCGTTGTTGCGATTGAGAATGCCACCCCACTATGCAAGAACCATGAAAGCAGGGGCTTTTGTTCTTGGTGTCTTCATATCCACAGTCGCTTTCGGCCAGGTCACCTGGCCTCCACTTTCTTCTGGCGCGTCGGCGCGGTGGTACGTCGTTCCTCTCGACAACAACTTTCAGGCATCGGGCGGACTGAACTTCCAAGTTATCATCCGAAACCCGAGCAGCACGTTCTCGTCGGCGTTGGTCGACCTCAGCACCTCGCTCGACGGCTCCATGAAGGAGTACTCGACCGAGAACGGCACGGAGAACACGTTTTGGAGCGGGCCGGACCAGTACCTCGCAGCGTCTTGGGGACAGTTCGGCGCGAAGGCTGAGGCGTACGGCTCGGACGTGCCGGCGACCGCAGACGGAACCGCCGAGTTCACCGGCATCCTGACGCCAAAGTTCGCATTCATTCTGGACGTCGATCGTCTGTCGACCGCCACCTTCCACTATTTGACCCACTCGACTTTTCCGGGACGATTGCAAGACCGCGACACGAATCCCGACGGACTGCACATCGATGACATCAAGTCCATGACTCTGCGCGCCTACTTCTTGGAGAGCATGGCCCTGAGCATCAACTCGCTCAAAGGGCTCAACGGAGTCAACGGGACGATGAAGTACACAGCGTCGGGCTACGGGTACGGGCTCTCAGGAAGTTTGCAGAAGACCGTCAACGCGGACGGCAGTTATCTCTCGGGATGGTTGCCAGATCCGACGGACTATGACACGCTGCCCTCGTGGGCGCTTGGCGTCAGGCCGTTCGACGTGATCATGTACCGGCAACCGCTCGGACCGGGCGACACCCATTACCGCTTCATCGGCTATCTAAGCCTGCAGACGACGGTTATGACCGCACGGTCCTATTCCTACAAGAAGAGCGAGGCGGTCACTGGCACCGGCGGAACTGGAGGCGTGACTGGAGGTACGTTCAGTGCGACGCTGTTGACGAATCTCGACCGTCTTGCCGACCCGACTTCGTCGACCTCTTTTGCGAAAGAACGACTGCGGCTCTTCGAGATGCGCGTCCTTCGGTTCAACGAGGCCGTCATTCGCCTGACACCCTCGCTGGCTAACAACACCGACATATCCGCGGGCGTGTCGTTCGCGATCAAGGACTCTGCAGGAACAGTCATCTACCAAGAGGACGGCGTGCCAGAGACCGAGATCTCCCTCCCGATCGACCCGGGGGCCGGAAGTTATACGCTCGAGGTCTCTTCGCCAGGGTACACGACGGCGGTCTACCCGTTCACCATCGCCGACGCGCAGGTCCTTGACGCTGGTACGATCACGCTGCAGCAGATCTAAGAGGCAGAGCAAATGATTCTGGCAGCGCTTATCGTGTCGTCGTTGGCCAGGAGCCTGGAGGGAATTCCAGGCGTCCTGGCCCCACCGACGAACGTGCGGTTCGAGCGCTCTCCTCTGAGCGGCACGTACTACGACATGTATAGGAACGGCCGCAAGATCGAATATCCGGAGAACGGCCGTTTCGACCGCGTGACGATCCTGCGTCTATCGATCGAGAGCGAGCGCCCGATGTCGCCGCTAGAGGACTTTGTGCCAGTGTCCGTCTACGACCGGCTCGGCAGGCCGCTGTTCTTTGTGGACCAGCCGATCGGCCGCGAGATCTCGCTCAGCCTCGTCAACCTGCACAAGCACGAGGACTACTTCCTGGTTCTGCAGGGCGAAGGCTATGCGATGACGCGCATGCGGCTGCACGGGGATGCGCTGGACAAAGGGATGGTAGACCTCGGAACCGTCTGGGTCAAGCAGTCGCGCTAGTCTTCCTTCGGACAGTCCTCGAACACCTTTGCCAGCACGCCGTTGACGAACGGGCCGCTCTCAGCGGTGCCGTACTTCTTGGCCAGGCGCACGCTCTCGGCGATGACGACTTTCTTCGGCGTCTCTGGGCGCTCGTACATCTCGAAGACTGCGAGCCGGAGGAGCAGCCTGTCCGTGACCGCGAGGCGATCGATCGACCAGTCGCCCCGGAGGAACTTTGCAAACCTCAGTTCCGTCTCTTCCGGCTTTGTGACGGCACCTGTCGCGAGCGCGCGGACGAGTTCCGCAGCCTCTTGTGAATAGTTGCCCCGCGTGAGAGCCTCGTGCACGGCTTTATCGATTTCGATGCCCCCGACGAAGCACTGGTACGCGGCCTGGAACGCGGCCTCCCGCGCCGAGCGCCGCGACTTTGTGCGGTTCTCAGGCTTCGTCAAGCCGTTCTTCCTCTGGCGGCCCAGCGAGGAACCTACCGACAAACCCGGTGTCGACGTCCCCCTTGATGTAGTCGTCGGTGGCGACGAGCCGCCTCAGGAACGGGATGTTGGTCTTGATGCCTCCGACGTTGAACTCGTCGAGCGCGGCGCGCAGGCGCGTCACAGCGTGTGCGCGGTCGCGCCCGGTGACGATGAGTTTTGCGATCATCGGGTCGTAATAGGGCGAGACCGTGAAACCGGCGTACACGTGCGTGTCGAGCCGTACGCCGCCGAACCCCGGCGGTTCCCAGCGCGTGATCTTTCCGCTCGAAGGTGCAAACTCGAGGTCGGGGTCCTGCGCGGTGACGCGCGCCTCGATCGCGTAGCCGTTCAGCGCCACGTCGTGCTGTTCGAAATCGAGCGGCTCACCCGCCGCGATCCTGATCTGCCACTTGACGAGGTCGAGACCGGTCACGCACTCGGTCACGGGATGCTCGACCTGGATGCGAGTGTTCATCTCCAGGAAGTAGAACGCGCCGGAGTCGTCGTACAGGAACTCGACGGTGCCGGCGTTGGTGTAGCCGACGGACTTTGCGACGCGGACCGCTGCCTCGCCCATGCGCTTCCTCTTCGCCGCGTCGAGCACGACGCTCGGCGCCTCCTCGACGATCTTCTGGTGTCGCAGGTTTTGGACGGAGCACTCGCGCTCACCCAGGTAGACGATGTTGCCGTGCTCGTCTCCGAGGATCTGGATCTCGACGTGGCGCGGCCTGACGACGCACTTTTCGACGAGCATCTCGCCGCTGCCGAAACTGGCCTGCGCCTCGGCGGAGGCGGTCTTCCACAGTCCAGGCAGGTCCTGTTGCGCGTCCACGCGGCGAATGCCGCGCCCGCCGCCGCCCGCGACGGCCTTGAGGAGCACCGGATAGCCGATGTCCGCCGCGACCTTCGCTGCCTCCGTGTCGTTGGGCACACTGCCCACCGAGCCGGGAACGACGGGACAGTCCGCGTCGATGGCGGCCTTTTTTGCGAGAGCCTTGTCGCCCATCGAGCGGATCGCCTCCACCGACGGGCCGATGAAACGGACGTTCTGCGCCGCGAGCGCCTCGGCGAACATCGAGTTCTCGCTGAAGTAGCCGTACCCCGGATGAACGGCGTCCGCGCCGGATATCTCAGTCGCCATCAGGACGTTCGCGAGGTTGAGGTAACTGTCGGCGTTGCTCGCTTCACCGACGCAGAGCGCGCGGTCGGCGATCGCGACGTGGCGGCTCTCGGCGTCGGCCTTGGAGTAGACGGCGACCGCCTCGACGCCGAGTTCGTGGCAGGCCCGGATGACCCGGCAGGCTATTTCACCTCGGTTCGCAACTAGGACTCGCTTGAACATCAGTACTTTCTGTGCCCCGCGTGAGGACAGTACACCTTTCCTGTCTTGGGGTCGTACACATACTCCTCTCCACCGACGGGGCAGTGAATGAACTTGTCAGTCAGACCGAGGTCTTTGAGCGAAGGCGGATGAACGTCGTCGACAGGGTCGGTGTTGATCTGGATCGCTTGACGCACTTGCTCGATTTGTACGCGGCAGTCCGTGTCCTTCGGCGCGTAGAGGACCTTGCCGACGAGAGTGTTGCCCTTGTTGTCGGGCCTGGGGTGCTCGTCGGGGCCCATGAGGCTGCGACCGCCCGTGACGAACACCACACCGGCGACGATCACAATGAGAACTGCGACGAGGACACCGACGAGGGAACGGCCTGAACGCAGAGCAGGCATGACTAGTTCCTCACCAAGGCGATCGACTGGCCGAACTCGACGGCCTCGCCGTCGTGGACGCAAACTTCTGCGACCTCGCAGTCTTCGTCGGCGACGACGTCGTTCGTGATCCCAAGTGCGACGACCGTCCCGATCGTCTGGCCCTGCTTGACTTTAGTCCCCGTCTCGACAGGAGGATCGGCTGCGCGGAAGTATCCGACGACAGGTGAGACGACTGCCTTGGCGAGCACCGGCACAGACTCGCCCTTTTCAGCCCCTTCTGGCTCAGGCTCTTCGACATGGGCTTCGACCGAATCCGAGAGGACGGCCCTGAACCTGTGGGGCCCAGAACTGACCGAAACCTGCCTAAACCCCCTGGCCCTGGCAGTGGCCAGAGCATGGCGGATCAGATCGGGCCCGAAGTCCGACATCGGAGGCATTTTACCTGCCAGGCTGAAGCCAGTCCAGGCACAAAAAAAGCGGGACACGACTGGAGAGGAGCAACGTCGTGTCCCGATATTGTGCGGTAACAGCCCTGTTGTCCCCGCCTTGTCCAGTCTTCCGGATCGTCACGGGGACGCCGCTACCGTCCTTGTTAAACCTCAAATGACGGGCCAATGTTCAATTTTTCGTCCATTTGGTCCATATAGACCTTGGTATCCCGGCAATTCTCCCTGGCAAATGCAACCTGCCTCCCCAGTAATTCCGCTCGGTTCAAACAATTCAGACCCGGCAAAAATCCTTGCGTTGCCTTAAACCGATCCGTGGAATGACATCTTTGCTGGGGCCCCGCAAGTCGACGGCGGGGCGTGGTGGCACATGTCTGAGCGCATTAAGGATCTTTCCAAACAGGAGTTGGCAGCCGTCCACAAGATGGCGAGCAAAGGGCTCCGACACGCGCTCTTTTCCCTGTCACAAATAACAGGCCACTCGTTTGGGATGCACGCGCCGAGCGTCTCTGCAGTTTCGCTGGAGCACTTACCGGAGGTCGTCGGTCCGGGAGACCAGGTCGTCGTCGCGATCTATATGTCGATCGACGGCGACGTGCGTGGACACCTCGCATTTCTCTTTCCTTGGCACTCGGCGCAGCGGCTCTGGGATCTCGTCGTCGGACACTATCCGCACGACCCGCAAACGGTAGACGACCTGTGCGCATCGGCGATGCTCGAGACTGGGAACATCCTCAATTCCGGTTTCATGAACGCGCTCTCGTTGATGACAAACCTGCGGATCCACGCGACCCCTCCGCTGGTCTCCATCGACGACGCGCACTCGATCGCTTCGGCGATCACCTGCCAGACGGAGCTCGGCGACTCCGTGGCACTGGCGATGGAGACAAAGATCTTCGACGAGGCGAACGACGGCATCTCGGGATATTTCCTGTGCATCCCTACCGGGAAGGGGCTCCACGCGCTGCTCACTGGACTTGACGTTCGGGAGTCTGCCTAGTGGAGGTCCAGAACCAACTCGTCGTCGGAATGTCCGAGATCCAGGTCGCGTCGGGGCCGACGCGCTACACCTGTCTCGGGCTCGGGAGTTGCATCGGTCTGTGCGCGCTGGATCCCTTCTCGGGGGTTTCCGGCGCCATCCACGTCATGCTCCCAGAGGCGTTCCCAAACAGGCCGGTCGACAGGCCTGGGAAGTTCGCCGACACCGGCCTGCCGGAACTCCTCCACCTCATGGAACTCGCCGGAGCGATCAGGAGCAAGATCATCGCCGCGTACGCGGGTGGAGCCAGCGTCTTCCAGTACGGCACGGGCGTGCCCGGAGTGCAGGACGTCGGCCACAGGAACGCCGAGGCTGTCAGAAAGGTCGCAAGAGAACTGGGAATTAACGTGATCGCCCACGACACCGGGGGATCGAACGGGCGGACGATTTACATGCAGTCCGACACGGGGGAAATGGTTGTCAAGACTATCAGCGCGGGAGAGAAAGTTCTCTGCTCGCTCAGGAGGCCATAAGGAATGTCAAAGCCTGTACCAATCACACTCGACGACATCGTCTCGCGGACGTCCGACCTGCCGACCTTTTCTGCGTCGGCGCTGGAGGTCATGCGACAAGCGGACTCTGCCACAGCGCGGGCGGAGTCGCTCGCCGAGATCATTTCCCAAGACCAGTCCCTCAGCGCGCGCGTGCTTCGGCTCGCCAACAGCGCGTATTACGGGCTGGAGAGGAAGATCACGAACCTTCCCGAGGGCGTGGTCGTGCTAGGGACGCGCACCATCAAGAACCTCGCGATGGTCGCGGCGACCTACCCGTGGATGTCAAGGCCTCTGCGCGGATATGGGCTGGAACCGAAACAACTCTGGCACCACTCGTTCGGCACCGCTCTCGGTTCGCAATTGATCGCTAAGATGAGTGGCAAGTGCGACGACCAGACGGCGTTCACGTCCGGTCTGCTGCACGACATCGGGAAGGTCGCTCTGTGCGTGTGGATCGACGAAAAACTACGGGCGATCGTCTACTACGCCGAGCGTGAGGGAATCACGTTCGACGAGGCCGAGCGCAAGATCCTGGGCTACGACCACTGCGAGGTGGGCGAACGGCTCGCCGAAAACTGGAACCTGCCTGAAGACGTGATGTTGGCCATCCGATACCACCACTCCCCGAGCGACTGCCCCACCCACAACCCGCTGGTCGACTGCGTTCACATCGGTGGATACGTAACGATGTCGATGGGGTTCGGGCTCGGCGGCGACGGGCTGCACTACAGGCTGGACTCGGGGTGCTTCGACCGGCTGCAGATCAAGTTGGAAGACCTCGATGAGATCACCGACAACTTCGTGCTGATGTACGAGAAGTACGAAAGCATGTTCTTGGAGTTGGCCGCTTAATGAAGAGGGTCCTCGTCGTCGACGATTCGCCGTTCATCCGCAGGATGATCTCGGACTGGGTCGTCTCCAACCCCGACTTCGAGGTCGTCGGCGCGTGCGCCGACGGCGTCGAAGCCGTGGCAGCGGCGAAGGACTTGAAGCCGGACGTGGTGACGTTGGACATCGAGATGCCGAAGATGGACGGCATCGAGGCGCTCCGACAAATCATGGCCGAGGCACCGACCAACGTGCTGATGGTCAGCAGCACGACCACCGAAGGGGCGGCGATGACCCTCAAGGCGCTCGAAATGGGCGCGGTGGACTTCATCGCCAAGCCACAGAGCGGACCGAGCCTCTCGTTCGTCGAGGCGAAGGACGAACTGATCGCGAAGGTCGTTGCGGTCGCCGAGGCGAAGCGCCACACGCCTGCCGCTCCACAGAAGTGCGCGTTAGGAGCAAAGACTTCGGACCGCGTCGTGCTTGTCGCGTGTTCGACCGGAGGGCCCTCCGCGCTGGCGCAGGTCTGGCAGAGCCTTCCGAAAGGGTTTCCGTCGCCAATTCTCGTCGTGCAACACATGCCGGCGGGCTTCACGAAGGGCCTTGCGAAGCGGCTCGACTCGTTCGGCACCGTGCCTTGCGAAGAAGCCTCCGACGCGGTCTGCCCCGAGCCGGGGAGGGCGCTGCTCGCTCCAGGAGGGCGGCACATGACGGTCACGCCCGAGGGCGCGATCGCACTGGACGATCGTCCGCTCTTCAACGGCGTGCGCCCTTCTGCAGACTATCTCTTCGAAAGTGCAGCGCGGGTCTTCGGCGGACGGATCGTTGCCGCCGTGCTGACGGGGATGGGAAAGGACGGTGCGGACGGCGCGCTGAAGGTCAAGCAGACGGGGGGCACCGTGCTTGCCGAGTCGGAAGAGACCGCGACGATCTATGGCATGCCGCGCGCCGCAAAGGAGTCCGGCGCGGTCGACCAAGAGGTGCGGATCGAGGCGATGGCGGCTGCAATCACCGACCGCGTGGGAGAAGGAGAAGAGCGTGCAGCCTAGCAAACGTTCGTGGGACGACTTCGCCTCCAAGATGCTCGTGCACAGTGGCCTGGACTTGCGCGACTACAAGGCGCCGCAGATGCAGAGGCGCACGCTCAACATGATGGAGTCGAAGTCCTTCGTCGATCTCGAGGAGTTCTGGAACTGGATCTTTTCGTCGAAGGCGAACCTGCAGTGGTACCTGGACAAGCTGGCGATCAACGTCTCAGAACTGTTCCGCAACCCCGACAGGTGGAGCGAAGTGGAGACGGTCGTTCTTCCCGACCTGCTTGGGTCGAAGCGCGAGTTAAGGGCGTGGAGCGCGGGCTGCAGTTATGGCGCTGAGGCGTACACGCTTGCGATGATCCTGCGCGAGAACTTCGACGTGCCGTTCAACGTGACGGGAACCGACATCGACGAGGAGGCACTGGCGCAGGCGGAGGAGGGTGTCTTCAGCGACAACGATGTGCGGGCAGTCCCAAAAAAGTACAGGAGGTACCTGACTCGGTGCGAGGAGAAGTGGAGGGCCGACGAGGCTCTGAAGCGCCACCTGAAGTTCAAGAGGCAGAACCTCCTCGCTGAGAAGTTTGAAACGGGGTTCGACCTCATCGTCTGTCGAAACGTCGTGATCTACTTCACCGACGACGCGAGGAACGACCTCTACCAAAGGTTTTTCGACTCACTGCGCCCCGGCGGATACCTGTTCGTGGGCGGTACAGAACGAATCTTCAACAACGACGCAATCGGATTCGAGACGGCGCTGCCGTTCTTCTACAAAAAACCGACGACAGAGGCAACACAATGGCGAAACGCATCCTAATCACAGACGACGCGCTCTTTATGCGCGTCACTCTGAAGAACATTCTCACGCAGCACGGTTATGAGGTCGTGGGAGAGGCGCAGAACGGCACCGAGGCCGTCAAACTGTTCCAGCAACTACGGCCCGACCTGGTGACGATGGACATCACGATGCCCGAGATGGACGGCATCGCTGCGCTCAAAGAGATCAAGGCGATCGACAGCGAGGCCGTCGTCGTGATGTGCACGGCGATGGGGCAGAAGAACATGGTCGTGGACGCGATCCAGGCCGGGGCGAAGGACTTCATCGTGAAGCCGTTCCAGCCGGACAGGGTCCTGGAAGCGGTCTCAAAACTGCTCGCCGCATAAAAGGACTCCCTCCTCGATGAAGGTCGCATACATCAATCCCTTCGTCCAGGCATCGGTCTCGGTGCTCAAGACGCTGGTCGGGAAGACGCCTCTGCCCGGCCGCATCTCTGCACGCCCCGAGATCTTCACAACGAACGACGTGAACATCGTCTGTGGGGTCACGGGCGACGTTTACGGCCACGTGCTTTACGGCATGACCGCGGAGACAGCCGACCGAATCGCCTCTGCGATGCTCGGTGAGACCGTCGCAGAGTTCGACCAACTTGCTGCGTCGGCGATCTCGGAACTTGGGAACATCGTCAGCGGCAACAGCCTGACGATGCTGTCTGAAAAGGGGTTCATGTGTGACATTTCCCCACCAACGATCATCGAAGGCACGAACGTCAAGATCGCGAGCATCGACATCCCCGTGCTCGTCATCCCGATCGACATCGACGACATCGGTTCGCTTGAGATCATCGTGTGCCTGAAGCACAAAGAAGCAAGCGTCAGTAAGAGCGCCTGAGCGCGCTAGCCATTCAACTCGCCGGTCATGGTCGTGCGCGCCTCGCCTTTGAGCACGACGCGGTCGCCCTTCGACTCGATCTGGACGAAACCTCCCCGCTTGGACGCCTGGTACCCCGTCACATGGTCCTTGCCGAGGACGCTTATCCAATAGGGTCCTAGCCCGCAGTGCGCGGAGCCGGTGACGGGATCTTCTGGAACGCCCGCCTGCGGTGCAAAGAAGCGCGAGACGAAGTCGGCCTTCGTCTTGTCAGCCTTTGCCGTGACGATGAGCCCCACGCGGCCCATTGTGGAGACGAGCCCGAAGTCTGGCTTGATCGACCTCACCTCGTCCTCGCTCCCGAGCACGGCGAACTTCGCCATCCGGTTTTCCCCGTTCCACAGCGGTGTCACGCCGATCGCCGACTCGGCGTTGAACGGTTCGATCTCTTTCGGCTGCTCGTTGGGGAAGTCCATCTCGATGAATCCGCCGTTCTTCTTGCAAGTGAGTTCTCCGCTCTTCGTGTGGAACTTCGCCGTCGCGTCTTGGGCGAGCAGGCCCGTCTCGTACATCACGTGCGCCGAAGCGAGCGTGGCGTGGCCGCAGAGATCGACCTCGAGGGTCGGCGTGAACCAGCGGAGGCGGAAGGCGCCGTCCTCCGGCCAGAAGAAGGCCGTCTCGGCCTGGTTCATCTCCATCGCGACGCTCTGCATCCACTGTTCGTCGGCAGGGCCGTCGAGCGGGCAGACGCCCGCCGGGTTGCCGGTGAAGGGCGCGTTGGAAAATGCGTCGACGAGGTAGATGCGGCGATTCATGCCGCGAGGGTACTTGATGGTCGCCAGTTGGCAGTGGGCTGTTTGCAGTCAGCTGCCTATCGGCCGCCACGGTCTCTCGTCCTGGGCGCGCTTGAGGACTTGGAGCGCTTCGGGCGGAAGGTCTTTCGGTTGGACCCATTTGTTTTCGTCGGGAGGCGCGAGCGCCTGGTAGAGATCCCAACTTGTGTTGCGGCCGTCGGGAAGTTCCAGGCGAACTGTGACGCGCTGCAACGTACCCATCTGTGCGAGGACTCCGGGCGTTGCATCGACGGCGTCTTGATAGATGTGGCCCGAATACTCGAGCAGGTCGGCAAACGGCCGATCGATACCGTCGTCCGTCTTACGGAACGTCATCTGCTCCGTTGACCGGTGGATCTTGAGCCTCATCATCCTCGCAAGGGGGCCAGCAATCACGCGAGTTGACATCGACTGCAAGTCCGCCGGTGTGAATGTCTGGGAGTCGGGTTTTCGGAACGAATGTGCCGTGGTCACCGCTGCCGTCAACCAGTCTTCGACTGCGGACCAAGCGCGGCTCGACAGTGCCCCGACCGGGACTCCGTCACTGGCCAGCCTAGACTCGTTCGTGTTCAGGTTGGCGAGAATGCGCAGAAGACCGGCACTCGTCAGGTCGATCAGCCTCGAGTCGCCGACGTTGCCAACGAAGTCCCTATTGACCACCGTGACCCTTCCGTCGTACCAGCCGAAGGCGAGCGGCGAAGCCTGTCGGCGCGCATAGTCCTCCGCCGTTCGGATCGAGACCAGACCGTCGTGCAACTGTGCCGAAAAGAGGTCTCTCATGGCCGCCCTGTCCAGATAGTCGGCGCTGGCATCGTCCGGGAATCGCGGCGAAAGAACGAGCCACCCGCTGGCTTCTTCCGCATGCACGCCCCACGACTGTGACGCCTGCTCGAAAGCCCCGTTGACGGTCCAGGTCTCCGGGACTGGCTGGACGCCGCCAAAGTACCAAAACAGTGCGGAGTCAGGAACACAAGCGACCAAGTCCTTGTTTGTCGTCTTGGCGACGGCGATGAGCAACGGGCCGATCCCGAGGGCGATCGGGTCGGTCTTGACCGGATCCGCGATCACCTTGTTCCATCCGTCAGCGATCGGCGACGGGCCCGCGGAGGTCGCGATGGTCTGCTTCAACATGAGACAAGCCTGGGCCTCCCTCAACTGCCTCGGCACTCGTAGGCTACGGTCCGGATCGATCAGGAGCACGTCCTTGTCAAGTTCGGCTGTCAACGTGGCGTACGACATGTCGACAATTCGTCCTTGGTCGTCCGCGACGAAGAGTTCTGCCGTCAAGTCCTGACTTCCGTTCCTCCTGCCGACCGTGACCCAGTACACAGAAGGCGACCCGTGGTCCGCATGAATGGTGCTGCGCGGATCCTCATAGTTCTTGACCGGATACACGGCGACCGAACGCAATACGGCTGCGCGCCAGACCGCGAACTCTTTTTGATAGCGACCGACCGCGCCGTGGATCGAGCCGGGGATCGGCTTCTCGTCTCCAACGGGACTCGTCGAGAACACCATTTGCCTGCCCTCGTGTATCTGCGAGAGTTGGTCGGCACCGATCGTCCTGACGATGCTGTTGACGAGCCACGTGGACGGCTTGTCCATCCGGATGTCGTACATAAGCGTGCGCTGGACTTCTGTCGGCATGTGGTCTTCGAGGGTCTTCCCGACGTCCTCCGCGCGGCCCACCAACTCTTCAAGTTCCTTCTCAGTGCGGTCCGCCGTCTGTTGAGGCAGCCTGTCGATTGCTTTTTGGATGGCTGCTGCCCTGAGCGCGTCCTCACTCGCCTTCCTCTTGGCGCGGGCGGAGTCGGTCAGAGTCAGCGCCTTGCCCGACTTCGACTCGACCCACTCGCACTGGGTCGCCTGCGCGATTCTTTCGAGAAGGTCTTGCACCGGCTCGTCGTGGACGTGCAGGACAAGCGTGTTGCGGTCTGCGGCCGGAGTGACGAAGAGGCTCTCCCCCGTCGAATCGGCGATCTGTTTGACTGCGGCGCTGACGGTGGCACCCTCGATGTCGAGGGTGATCCTTTTCTCCTGCTGCGTTCCAGACAGCGCCAGCACGGCCGCGACGAGCGCGATCCCCATGCTCGGATTGTATCACCGTCGGTTGGCTGTGGGCAGTTTGCAGTCGGCACTCAGGGTCTAGCGCAACCAATGGGAGCAGGTTCGGCGTAGACTGTTGCAAGCATGGCCAGGAAGAAGTTCCCCAACCTCAGCCACGAGGCCTTTGTGGCTGAGACCGACAAAAAGGCTCTAGAGGCGCTGAAGAAGGTGCCTCTGCTGCCGATCGCGGTCAAGAAGTTCTATGAGATCGGCGCCGACCGGTGGCTCTATTGCTACAACATGGCGACGAGCGTGAGGTGCGGGCCAAAGCAGTTCAAGACGCTGGACAAGATCCTCGACGAGTGCTGCAAGATCCTGGACATGCCAAAGCCGGAACTCTACGTCACCAGCAACCCGTTCGCGAACGCTTGGACCGGAGGCGTCGAGCGGCCGTACATCACGATCCGCAGTTCGATCATCAACACGCTCGACGACGAGCAGATGTACCATCTTATCGGCCATGAACTCGGGCACATCAAGTGCGGACACGTGCTCTATAAGAGCGTCGGCGCGATCCTCAGCGCGATTCTCGAGGTCATCGCCCACAGCACTCTGGGCATCGGCGAGGCCGCGCGCATCGCGCTCGTGATGGCGTACATGGAGTGGTCGCGCCAGGCAGAGATCTCGGCCGACCGCGCGGGCTTGCTCTGTTCACAGGACTTCCAACTCTCTGCCGCCGCCGACCTCGCTCTCACGCACGGCTGGTCGCGACTCGACAACGAGGCGAGCGTCGATGCGTTCCTCGACCAGGCGCGCGCCTATCAGGACATGGATCCTAGCGACGCAGTAGGAAAGTTCCTCATCTACTACTTCTACAGCATGAACGCGACGCACCCGCTGCCGGTGCACCGCATGCAAGCGCTCGACAAGTGGTACCAAGAGGGGCACTTCGAAAAGATCATGAAGGGCCAATACGTCCATCAGGACTCGAAGGCGAGTTAGCCGACGACTTTTCGCACCGCCGCCAGGACGTCCTCGACCGGGGCGCGGACGGTGTAACTGATGTTCGTGAAACTGTAGGCGATCTTTCCGTCCTTGCCGACCACGTAGGTGCCCGGGTTGAAGGTCTCGTAGGCGTGCTCGATCCCTGAGTAGTGCTTGACGAGTTTGCCCTCCGGGTCGGACAGGAACACGAACTGGTCGCCGAGGTGCTCGCTCGAGCGCATCTTCTCCTGGTCGGCGGCCTTCTCGTTGGAGATCGCGTAGATCTTGACTCCGAGTTTCTTGAAGTCCTGTTCGTGCTTGCCCAGTTCACCGAACTGGTGGTGGCAGAACGGTCACCACACTCCGCGGTAGACGATAACCACCGCCGGTCCCTCGCCAAAGACTTTTGCGAGGTCCACTTTGTTGCCCTTGCTGTCCGTGAGCGTGTCGGTTGGAGCGCGATCGCCTGTCTCAGCAGTACGAGGGCCGCTGAACACGCGCAGCCCGACGTAGGCGAGCGCGACGACTGCGACCAGGAGAACGGCGATGCGCGCGACCTTCATCGCGCCATACACACCGCATTTGACCGCTTGCGTGTATCGCGCGGTACAGGATATGTTGCTGGCGGCTTAAAGCCGATCATCGCGCCCATACGTTACCGTAAGGCGCGATGATGACTTCGAGTTCCTTCGCTACTCTCCGCGGTGGAAGACCATCAGGTCCGGATCGCCTCCGCCGTCGGGGACGGCCTTGAGCCAAGTCTCATCGGGCCCGACCTGGAGGATCATCGGCTTGTCGCCGAAGTTCTTGGTCTCCGCTTTGTTCTTCGAGTGCTTCTTGAACTCCTCTGAAGTCATACCCATAAACGTCTTGGCCTCGAGCGTGAGCCTGTCGCCCTTGCGCGTCCACGTGCCCTCGATAGGCAGGTACATGAACATCATCTTGAAGGTCCCGTCCTTGTTGATCGTAAGGTCGGCCTTCATCATCTGTGTAAGCGCGCCAGCCATCGCGTCGGCGAACTTCTCGCTAAACTCATCGGCGTCTTGCTGGTTGCCGTTCGGTGAGTTCGCTGCCTGCGCCCGGACCTGCGCCTTCATCTTGGCCTTTTCCTCGGCCATCATCTTCTTCATGTCCATCGTGGCGGTCCATTCACCATAGATCCCGTCGTAGGTCTTGGAGACCGTCATCGCATAGGACGCCCGCTGAGGCACAGGATCGGGCGCGTCGCCCATGTACGCGTCGAGAGCCTTTGTGTCGATCTTGTGGTTGCCCAAGTCCGTATCCCCTTGCCAGCACCCAGCGCCGAACAGACCCAGGAGAAGGACAGGAACGAAGAAGCGTGCTCGCCTAATTTCCATAGAAACCCTCAGGACAGATTGTCGTGAGTTCGAGGCGGTTCCTACGCTGGTCGAACTACTTGGTTAACTGTCCCAGTTCTTACAGAAGGTGAGCATCATCAGGCTCCCGTCTGAGGTGCGTCTGGGAAGAATCTGTATCAAGGAATTTCCATCGGCGCTAAGTGTGTAGGAAGTCGATCCATCCGTCTTCGATTTGGGAACCATGACGAGGCTCAGATTTTGGTTCGAGACACCCGACCAAGTTTGATGGAGAACCACCTTTCCTCCCTGGAGCCTCCAAATGCCTTGATAGATGGATGGGCGGAGAGGCGTCTCCAAGGTGTAGGTCATGTTCTCTCCCAGGATCAAAGTGGACGCTTCGGCGTCCCTCAACCTGCTATATTCTTCGACCCTTGCTTCCCCGATGTTCGAGTCGCGCGCGGACATTATGGACAACGTGCCCGACCACTGTCCGACGAGGTCTCTTTCGTCGACAACGTGCTTGCAGCCGGTCAGCAGGATTGTCAGCAAGACGGCAAGTGATGCGGACGGGCTAACTTTGAGCGTCCTCATTTTTTCGCGAGTTTCATCGTCGTTCCGGGGTCGGAGGGATCCGACCCGGAGAGGGTCTTCTTATCGCTGGAGAGTTTGAACGTCCAAGGGTCCTCAGATTCGGTAGCGGATGTATCGCTCTCGGTCTTCTTTCCGACCTTTGAAGGATCCTGACCACTCACCTTCTCCATCTTCAGAATGACTTTGCTGTCGTGAAACTCCCAGTGGCCGGACCTCGGCGTGGGCCCGAACGACATCTCAAACGTGCCGTCTCCCTTGAGTGTGAGGGAGGCTCCGGAGGATTCCAACAACGTCTTGATGATCTCTTTGGGAATTTCGTTGCCTCCGTTCGCAACCTTGGCCGCCCGCTGGGCATCGTCGAGACCCTTGTCCGACATGCTGAGCGTTCCCGACCACGTCCCGAGGACGTCCTTCTTCGCCGACCCGCAGCCGAGCAAGAGGACGACCGCGAGCAACGGCAGCGGAAGCACGCGAACGAACCTCTTCATTGTTCGGGCAGGCTACCCAACAAGCACCCGCTCATCGCGCGCTCTTTGTGGGTTTGGCCGGCAGATGGTGGGCTCGACAACCGGGCTGTTTAGACGGCTCGCCAAGTTCACTAACGGTACAATCCGCCATCGAATGGACTACCGTCGTAGTTACATCCGCGACCTTCTCGCCTCTGCGCCGGGCGGCGAGGCGAGCGCCTACGGATGGGTGAAGACGAGGCGCGACAGCAAGGGCGTGCACTTCGTGCAACTCAACGACGGCTCTTGCTTCAGCGACCTGCAGGTGGTAGTGGAAGCGGGATCTTTGCCCGAGGCGGACTTAAAGCGAGTCACGACGGGCGCGTGCGTGCGGTTCGACGGGACGCTGGTCGAGTCGCCTGGTTCGGGGCAGTCGGTAGAACTGAAGGCGACCGGGCTAGAGGTCTACGGTCCTGCCGACCCGGAGACATACCCGTTGCAGAAGAAAGGGGCGACGATGGAGTTCCTGCGCGAGATCGCGCACCTGCGCGTGCGAGGCAACACGTTCGGCGCGGTCTCCCGCGTGCGCAACCGGGCGGCGTGGGCCGTGCACAACTTCTTCCAGTCGCGCGGATTCTCGTGGGTGCACACGCCGATGATCACCGCGAGCGACGCCGAGGGCGCGGGCGCGATGTTCCACGTCTCGACTGCGCTTTCGGTCGAGGACGGGCGTTATACGCTCTTGAGCAACGACCCCGCAGACGACTTCTTCGGCAAGCCCGCTTTCTTGACTGTGAGCGGGCAGTTGAACATCGAAACCCACGTGCTTGGCCTGACGAACGCGTACACGTTTTCACCGTGCTTCCGCGCGGAGAACTCGAACACGGCGCGACACCTCTCAGAGTTCTGGATGATCGAGCCGGAGCAGGCGTTCTGCGACATCGAGGGGAACATGAACCTCGCCGAAGAGTTCGTGCGAGAAGTCATCAAGGACGTGCTGGAGAACCAGGGCGAAGACCTCGAGTTCTTCAACAAGCGCATCGAGCCGGGCCTGATCGAGACGCTCCAGCACGTGGTCTCTTCCGACTTCGAGAGGATCACGTACACGGAGGCCGTCAAGATGCTGCAGGCGAGCGGCGAGTCGTTCGAGTTTCCGTGCGGCTGGGGCAGCGACCTGCAGAGCGAGCACGAGCGTTGGCTGACGGAAACGAAGATCGGCAGGCCCGTGATCGTCACCGATTACCCAAAGGAGATCAAGGCGTTCTACATGTACGCGAACGACGACGGCAAGACAGTCCGCGCGATGGATGTGTTGGTGCCGCGCATCGGCGAACTGATCGGCGGATCGCAACGCGAGGACCGGCTGGACGTACTGGAGAGGCGGATCGATGAACTGGGACTGCCCAAAGAGGCGTACTGGTGGTACCTCGACCTGCGAAGGTTCGGATCTGCCCCGCACGCGGGCTTCGGGCTGGGGTTCGAGCGACTCATGATGTATCTGACTGGCATGAAGAACATCCGCGACGTGATCCCGTTCCACCGCGCGGTCGGCCAAGCGGAGTTCTAGGCTTTCATGAACTGGCTCAAGCGTCGCATCGACGAACGCATCTGGTCGGAGATCGGCCGCCAGAAGGCGACGATCATCAAGGGCCTCGTTTGCTCTGGCGGGTCGGCGGCGCTCCTCGGCCTGACGACCTGGCTAATAAAATTTACGCTCGGCGCGGTTAAGAACGGGAACGCCGAACTTCTCACTTGGCTCAGTGGCGGCGTCATCTTGATCTTTGGGTTCCGGTACTTCTTCACTCGCGGCCAACTCTACTTTCTTGGCAAGGCGACAAGCCGGCTTACCAGCGACCTGCGCATCCGGCTCTTTGAAAAACTGCAGCGGCTGCCGGTCACCTACTTCAATGAAAAGCGCGCGGGCGGCGTGCAGAGCGTGCTGACGAACGACGTCAACGTCTATACGTCTGCGATCGCGAGCATTCGCGACGCCATCGACGGTCCGATCAAAATCGTCGTCGGCTTCGTCGCCATCCTCACGATCCAGTGGAAACTCTCGCTCGTCAGCCTCGGGATCATTCCCTTCATGGTCATCTTCATTCAGCACAACGCGCGCAAGATGAAGACGGCGCAGGCCAACGTCCAACGCAACCTGGGGGACATGACCGCGATGATGCAGGAGCAGTTGCAGGGGACGCGCATCGTAAAGGCGTTCGGAGCCGAGCGAACCGTCGTGGATCGGTTCCGCCAGCACGTAGAGGACACGTATGCGGCGCAACTGCAGGCGGTCAAGAGGATCGCCTCCCTGCGGCCGTCGGTGGAACTGATCGGTGCGGTCGCGCTCGCGGTCACGGTCTACATATGCGGCGTCCTCGTCAAGAGGGGCGAGTTGAGCGTTGAGGACCTCGGTGCTTTCATCTATGCGCTCGACGTGATCAACCAGGGGTTCAAGAACGTCGGTAGCCTCAACCAGACGCTCGCGCAGGTCCAGGCCGCGACCGACAGGATCTACGAGGAGGTGCTCGACGCGCCGGAGACGATCGGCGACGCGCCGAACGCGCGCACGATCGAGAACCCGGTCGGGCGAATCGAATTTAAGAACGTCTCGTTCGCCTACCCCGACGGAACAAAAGCGCTCAGTAATGTAAGTTTTGTCATCGAGCCTGGGACGTCGCTCGCGCTGGTCGGTCCGAGTGGCGCGGGCAAGTCGACTATCGCGGACCTGATGCTGCGGTTTTACGATCCGACCGAGGGACAGGTCCTTTACGACGGCGTCGACATCCGCGAACTGAAGGGGCAGTGGTACCGGTCGCAGATCGGCGTCGTGCCGCAACAGACCTTCCTTTTCGCGGGGACGATATCGGACAACCTCCGTCTTGGAAAGCCGGACGCGAGTGAAAACGAGATCGTCGCCGCGGCCAAGGCTGCGCACGCCGACGTCTTCATCCAGACGACGGAGCAAGAGTACGAGACGGTGATGGGCGAGCGCGGCATCCGGCTCAGCGGTGGCGAAGGACAGCGCATCGCAATCGCGCGCGCGCTCGTACGCAAGCCGAACGTGCTGCTCCTGGACGAGGCCACGAGCAACCTCGACGCGCACAGCGAGCGGATCGTAACGAACGCGCTGACAGAGATCATGCAGACGCGCACGACGCTCTTCATCGCGCACCGCTTGACGACGGCGGCGCGTGCGACGAACGTGCTCGTTCTGCGCAAGGGCGAAACGCTTGAGTACGGCACGCACGATGCGCTCGTCGCAAAAGGGGGCGTGTACGCCGGGATGTACAAGGCGTTCACAAGCGGGGTCTTGGATGAACTCGGCTAGCGTCGTCGTGAGCGGACTCTCGTGCGGATACGGCGCCGGGCCGGTGATCCACGACATTGACCTCTCGGTCGGTGCCGGGGAGGTGGTCGCGCTGATCGGACCGAACGGTTCGGGCAAGTCGACGCTGATGAAGGCGATCGCAGGCGCACTAAGGCCGATCAAGGGATCGGTGACGCTCGATGGACAAGACCTCAGCACCCTAAACCAGAAAGAAATCGCCAGGAGACTGGCCTACGTGCCCCAGATCGAGTCGCCCGCGTTCGACTTCACTGTGCAGGAAGTGGTGCTCATGGGGCGCATTCCGCACACGGACGGGATGTTCGAGACGCAGAACGACTACGAGTGCGCAGAGAAGGCGATGCAGCGCGCGGACTGTTACAGCCTGCGGGAGAGGCGAATGAGCGAACTGAGCGGCGGCGAGGCGCAGCGCGCAAAGGTCGCGCGGGCGCTGGCGCAAGAGGCGGGCGTCATGCTCATGGACGAGCCGACGACGCACCTGGACGTCAAGCACCAGATGGAGATCGGAGATATCGCCAAGGGACTGGCTGAGGAAGGCTACGCCGTGGTCGTCGCGGTGCACGAACTGAACTGGGCGGCGATGTACGCAAGCCGCGTCGTCGTGCTGGTCGAAGGCCGGGTGGCGCTCTCGGGAGAGACCGAGCAGACGCTCGAAAGCCCGGTCTTAGACCGGGCTTTCGAAGTGGAGTTCGTCAGGACGAGGGACGCAGGGCTCAGGCTCTTTCCAAAGTAGCCCTACTTGTCTTCTTTGTACTTAGAGGTGTCTGCGGCCTCTTGGCTGCGGCTCGAGTTGGGGTTGTACCAGCCTGGGCTCGAACGGTTCGGGTCGTGCTGAGGCGTGTTGTGCTTGATGGACGGTATCAGGATGCTCGGTACTTCGGGGACGGTCTCGACCTGCGTGCCGACCTTGTTGTCGTCGCCTATTTTCATCATGTGTGAAAGGGCGGGCATCGAACTGCCGGTGACGGGCACGTTGTGAACCTGGCGCTCCTTCAGTTTCTTGAGCGCTTCCGCGTTCGGCCTGTCGATCTGCTGGAAACTGCCGTCAAAGCGGAAGTACTGGGAGAGGTTGAGGCCGACGACACCCAGCACGAGGATCGACACGACGGTCGCTATCAGGACGTTGTTCTTCTTCTTGTTCATGCTACTGGCCCCCGTGAGAACGAGCCCACGTTGTTAAAGATAGCAAATTCTAAGCCATAGTAGTTCCCAAAGTCCATGCCACAGCCGCTCATCGCAATCGACGCCCGGATGATAGCCCGCCGGGGAGGCGGCGACACCTCCTATTGGCGGGGGCTGGTCTGTGCCCTCCCCGGGGCGGCGGACGGGCTCGATTTCGTGCTCCTTGCGGACGCTCCGAGGCCGGCCGGGTTCAAGAGCCCGTTCGACTGGGTCGAGGTGGCGGGCCAGGGCCGGTTCTGGAGCATGGTGAGTTTTCCAAACCAGGCAAGAAGGCTGGGCGCGCAGGTCGTCCACACCCAGTACACGCTGAGCCCGCTGGCCGGCAAGTGCGGGGTCACGACCATCCACGACGTCTCTTTCTTCATCGGGCCGGAGTGGTTCTCGCTGAAAGACCGCCTGCTCATGCGCGCGACGGTGCCCGACACAGTGAAGCGCGCGGCGATCGTTCTGACGGTCTCGGAGACCTCGAAGCAGGAGATCGAGAAGTACATCCCGGGGGCAACGGGAAAGGTGAGAGTGACGCCCAACGCCCTTGGCGACAACATCCGCCCTGTGCCGCACGTAGAGGCGGAGAGGATCGTGCGCGAAGAACTGGGGATTTCGGGGCCATACATCTTGACCGTCGGAACGCGGTGGCCCAGGAAGAACATGGCGCTGGCGATCGAGGCCGCAGCGCTGCTGCCCGAGACGCTGCCGCACAGGCTGGTCGTTGCAGGGAAAGCGGGCTGGGGGAGCCTGCCCCCAAACGAGCGAACCACCTTCGCCGGCTACGTGAGCGACGCGCAACTGACGGCCCTCTACCAGTGCGCCGCGCTGTACGTCGCCCCGAGCCTCCACGAAGGGTTCGGCATCCCTCTGTTGGAAGCCTGGGCATGCGGGTGCCCCGTCGTCTGCAGCACGGGTGGCGCGCTGCCGGAGGTCGCGGGCGACGCCGCTCTCGTCGTACAAGGCTGGGAGGCCGAGGAGTGGGCGGGCCAGATCGCGAGCCTGCTGGGGGATTCGAGTAAATTAGAGCGGTTGCGCGAGCGCGGGCGGAGCCGGCTCGGCGATTTTTCGTGGGACGAGACGGCGAAGAAGACTGTCCAGGCGTACCGCGAAGTGATCGGTTGATGGACGACGATCTGTTGGAACTGCTCGCATGTCCGCGGTGCGACGCCAGACCGCCGCTGCAGGAGCGCGACGGCACGCTGGTGTGCACTGTCTGCGGGCGGTCTTATGCGATCGTCGATGGAGTGCCGCAACTGACGATTGAGGACGCGACCCCGCTGGAAGAAGACGATGACTGAAACGAAACTCAATGTGCTGGTCCTACACGGGCCGAACCTGAACCTGACCGGCTTCAGGGAGCCCGAACTCTACGGCAAGAAGCCTTTGAGCGAGATCGACAACGACATCCAGGAGGCGGCGAAGGCGCTCAACATCGATGTAAGAATCCTGCAGTCGAACCACGAGGGCGTCCTGATCGACACGATCCAAGAGCACAGGACGTGGGCGAACGCAGTGCTGATCAACCCGGGGGCGCTGACTCACTACTCGGTCGCGCTGCGCGATGCGCTGGTGAGCATCCGGCTCCCCGTTGTGGAGATACACATGTCGAACGTGCACGCGCGCGAGGAGTTCCGGTCGAAGAGCGTGATCGCGCCGGTCTGCGTCGGCACCATCGCCGGGTTCGGCAGCGAGGGATACATGCTGGGGCTGCGCGCGATCCGGCACCTGGAGCAGTCGACGGTATGAATACGTACCTACAGCGCCTCCGTGATCGCATGGCCGTGGAGGGCGTGCCGGCGCTCTTCGTCAGCGACAACCTTAACGTGCAGTGGTTGACGGGTTTTACTGGGTCCTCGGGCTACGCGATCGTGACGCCGGACGAGGCGGTGTTCATCACGGACAGCCGATACACG
>DATLWQ010000210.1:0-5837 GCA_035576225.1 Fimbriimonadaceae bacterium
CGTATCCAACTGGCGACGTGGTACTTCTCGGGCATGGGGATCTTGCAGCAGGACCAAAGAAGCGGCCCAGGGCTGACCCTGGACCGCCGGCTTACGTTCGTCTCTGGCCCCTAGAAGGCCATCCCCTCGTAGTCGCGCATGAGCCCGACGATGCGTCCGAGAACCCTCGGCCTGTCTTCGGCCGACAGTTCGATCGGGTCGTACGCGGGGTTGCTTGGCATGAGGCGCACGGCGCCCTTGTCGTAGTGGATGCGTTTGACGGTCGCTTCGTTGTCGATGAGGACGGCGACGAGGTCGCCGTGGTTGGCCGTCTCTTGCGGCTTGACGACCACGAGGTCACGCGGGTTGATGCCCTCGCCGGACATGGAGTCACCCCTGACCCTGAGGACGTAGGCGCCGGCGATGTTGCGGACCATCTCACTGGGCACGGGGACCAGTTCCTCGACGTGCTCTTCGGCGAGGATCGGGGCGCCCGCGGCGATCTGGCCGAGGAGGGGCAGCATGGCTACGTTGCGCCCGGTCTGGTAGGCGGGGTGTGTAATGCGGATCGAGCGGGGGGTGTTGGAGCGCTCGATGTAGCCCTTCTTCTCAAGCGCGTCGAGGTGGACGGTGACCCCGCGGAGGGAGCCGATCTTGAACTTGTCCCCGATTTCGCGGATCGAGGGAGGGTAGCCGACCTCCTGGACGTATTCAACCAAGAACTGGAGGATCGCCTCCTGGCGTGTGGTGAGTCCTTTCGCCAAATTTATACTCCTTGAGCGCACTCAGGCTGCGTTCAGTCCACTATTATATCACCTGTTTGTCTACGTGTCAACCCCTTGGCCCGCCTAGCGGGAACCAGAGTGCCATAATCGGCGGTTAGTCCAGTTCGTTAGGAGCCCTTCGCGTGTCAGTTGCCAAACTTCGATCTTCCTTCGACAAGAAAGGCTGTCAGATCTTCCTTTGGATCGTGATGGTCGGTACGGCCGTCGGCCTGGCCGGCGCGGGGTTCCTGGGCGTCTTCAGTTCAAAGAGCGCGACCCAGAACCCGACCGACAACATCGTGGTCTTCACCGTAGACGACCGCGACGCCACGCTCACTCAGGTCCTGGACGCCACGACGAACGCGCAGAACGAGGCGCAGTCGCAGGCAGAGCAGCAGGGACAGCCCGCGCCGACTGGGCCAAGCGCGGAGTTCAAGTCGATGGGCAATGCGCTTCTGGGCCTCATCGACACGCAGGTGATCGCGAACATGGCCGCCGCGCAAGGGGCGACGGTGAACGACGACAAGGCGGTCGCCATGGCCTCCGACCAGATCGACCAGTTCATCAATTCGATCAGGCAGCAGGGCGTCACCTCCGGCAAACTCAAGACGACGAGCACAGAAAAGGAGTTCCAGGACTACTTCAAGGACAGCCTGGGTGTGACGGCGGCCGACTATAAGAGCCAGCGCATCGACTATGTCAAGCAGACTCTCGCCGACGATTCGAAGCGCGAGGCGTTCCTCGCGCAGTTCTCGCAGCAACTCTTGAGGCAACAGGTCTACAACAAGACGACGGTGACCGACGAAGAGGTTAAGAAGGCGCACGACTCACTGATGGTGAAGATCATCACCTTCTCGGAGCCGGGCAAGACTGATGCGCAGCACAAGGCCGACGCCGACAAAGCGCTCAAGGAACTGGACGCGGGAGCGGACTTCGACAAGGTCGCGGCCAAATACGTGAAGAACCCGATGAAGGACCCGCAGCCCTACGACCGGACCATCGTCGAGAAGGAGCCTGCGCTGAAGCCGTTGGCCGACCTCAAACCAGGCCAGCATACTGGAGTCATATCAAACTTCTTCAACGTCCCTGCGATCTTCAAACTCGTCGAGGTGAAGTCGGACCTGCCCAAGGACTACGAGAAGAACATGGCCTTGTACAACGACGACTTCCGACACCAGAAGGCGGACGAGGAGTTTGCGAAAGAAGTCGATGCGGCGAGGAAGAAGGCCAAGATCGTTTGGAAGATCCACGGATATGAGATGATCTATACGCTGTTCGAGAGCGCGAGCGACCCGGCGTCCACCAAAGAGACGAACATGGCGCTGTTCAAGAAGGTCTCGAACGACGACAACCTCACCGACGATCCATCGGGCGAGTGGCCCGGCGCGCTGGCGCGCTACATCGCCATCGAGCAGCTCAACCTGCTGTCCACGCCGGACGAGCAGAAGGCGCTGCTCGAGAAGAGGGCGGACATCATCCAGAGAGTGCTCTCGAACACGGAGAGCGTGTCGCTGCGACTGACTTTGGTCGACATCTTTGAGAAACTCGGCGACAAGCAGAACATGGAGAACAGCCTGCTCGACGCGGCAACGTACAACACTGGCGTCGACCTGGCCGCGGCGCAGAGCAACGAACAGATCACAGCGACCTTGATCCGCCTGCAGAACGAGAAGAAGATCGACGACGACGTTGCCAAGCAGATCAACCAGCGCTTAATCGACTGGAACAAGCAGAAGGCCCTTGACGAGCAGGCGAAGAAGGCGCAGGCGCAATACGCCTCCGACCTGGACAAGTACAACATCACACCGCCGGCCGGAGACCAGTCGACCGTTCCGCCCGCAGGCACGACCGGCGGCACGACGGGGGGCTAGTGTCCACGCCCAAGGGCGGCCTGACGATCGTGGCGACGCCGATCGGGAACCTGGGCGACCTTTCGCCACGGGCGGCGCAGGCATTGGAGGCGGCCGAGCAATGGATCGTCGAGGACACGCGCGTCAGCGGCAAACTCCAGGCGCACCTCGGGTTCAAGCGCCCCATGCGCGTGCTCAACGACCACACGGGACCGGAGAAGGTCCGACAGTACGCAGACGAGATCTCCGGCGGGCTCTTGGTGGCTCTGATCTCTGACGCCGGCACTCCCGTCGTGAGCGATCCAGGCACCGACCTTGTCGAAGCCTGCGTGGAGCGCGGGGTCGAGGTCGATGCGATCCCAGGACCGAGCGCCGTCACCACCGCGCTCACACTCAGCGGGTTTTACGTGCAGCGCTTCGCGTTCCTCGGCTATGCGCCGCGCAAGCCCGGGCCGATCGCGGAACTGCTCGCCGATTACCAGGATTCGGCGATGACGCTCGTGTTCTTCGAGTCCCCGCACCGCGTCGGCAGGCTTCTTGATGCGTGCAGTGCGGCCCTTGGAGCGCGCAGGTACGTGATCTGTCGAGAACTGACGAAGGCACACCAGCAAATTTGGCGGGCAACTCTGCCCGAAACGCCGGACGAGAAACAGGTCCCGTATAAAGGCGAGGTTACGGTCGTGGTCGAGGGCCGTCGCAAGGGGCTGAGAGTATAATGTCGAAGCGGGACGTTTGTAGCGGCAAGGATGCCTAGGAGCATACGTTTGAACTTGAAGAAGCCCAGTTTGAGTGTCTGCCTGTTGTTGGTGGCCGCGTTCGCGGTCGCGCAACAGGGCACCTACAGGCTTCAGCCCGAGGACGTCCTCCGCATCCAGGTCTATAACCAGCAGGACATCATGGCGGTCGTCCCCGTCGGCCCGGACGGCAATATCAGCGCCCCGTTCGTCGGCACGATCATGGCGGAGGGCAAGACGACGGGCGAACTCGAGGCCGAACTCGCGGAGGCTTACAGGACCAAGCTCGGAATCAGGGATCCGATCGTCTCGGTGACGATCGACCAATACAGAAAGGTCTTGGCCACGATCACCGGCGCGGTGCCGCAGCCCGGCACGTTCGAGATGCGACCGGGAGACACGGTTCTGACGCTTTACACGCGCGGTGGCGGCCAGAAGGCTGACAGCAGCACGGACCTACGGCGCGCGCGGCTGAGAAGGAAGGGTTCGCAGGAACTCATCCCGATCGACCTGTACTCGATGCTCGTCAAGGGGGACATGTCGCAGAACTACGACGTCCGCGACGGCGACGAACTGATCGTCCCCACCGAAGAGAAGAACCGGATCATCGTGCTGGGCCGTGTGGCGGCTCCCGGCGCCTATCCGTACCGCGAGTCGATGACGCTTATGGACGCGATCGCCTTGGGCCGCGGCGAAATCGAGTTCCGCTCGAAACTCAGCAAGGTCAGCGTCTTCCGGGCCGCACCCGGGCGCCCAGGCGAGTGGATCCACTACGAAGCCAATCTCGTGCGCTTTATGAACAACGGCGACTCGAGGCAGAACATGGAACTGAAGCCCGGCGACATCGTCGAGGTGCCGGACAGCGGCAACATCAACTTCAACCAGGTGACGTCGATCGCGAACATTATGTTCATCCTCGACCGGTTCGGGTTCCGGATCACGCCGCTGAAGGGCTTCTAGCCGACCTCGACGCTCGTCACGATCTCCGGTCCCGACCTGAGCGTTGCCGAGACGCTGCAGTACTTCTCGTCGCTGAGCCGGACTGCCTTCTCGACTGCCGCAGGGTCGAGCCCCTCGCCGGAGACGATGTGCCTGACCTCGACCTTGGTGACCGGTCGGGGCCAGACTCCCTTGGGCCCCCGCTCCCACGTGACCTCTACGCGGTAGGACTCGACCGGCTGGCGCATCTTCTTGAGGATTGAGACGACGTCCATCGCCGTGCACGCGCCGAGGGCGGAGACGAGGGTCTCGACCGGCGTCGGGCCGCTCTCGTCGCCGCCCTGGTCGACGTAGGTATCGATCACGAACTTCGCGCCGCTGGGCGTGGACGACTCGAACGCCATGTTGCCCTTCCACGTAAGGTCTATCGTCATGTCCGACATTCGTAAGGACTCCCGAGTACAATCGGTTCTCCCGACCGGGTAGAAAGGACGGGCAATGGGAGCGAATGGGTGCTGGTGTGCCCCGCGGTCTTCAAAACCGTTGTGGCGTCTATGGGCGCCGGGTGGGTTCGATTCCCACACGTTCCCGCCAGATTTCTTTGAAGGCCATGGTGCATGTGCAGACGAGGAGGATCGAGAGGTTTGCAGACATCGTGGGCTGCGCGTGCGGCGGGTCGCTTGCCCCCGCCTCTTCACGCGAGGTCGTCTGCGACCGCTGTGAGAAGCCGTACCACACGTACGACGGGATTCTGCTCGCCGGGCACGACGACCCTGCCGAGGACGAGGCCAAGCGGCGCGAAGAGGAGATCCGTGACAGGCAGGCGCCCCTCTACGACGTGCTCTTTGGTGCGAGCGTCCCGGGCCTGATGGAGACGCGCTGGGCGCACTCGCAGATCGCGAGGCGCTCACCCAGAACGGCACTCGACGTCGGCTGCGGGACGGGAAGGATGACCTTGGAACTCGCGCGCCACAGCAATCGCGTGGTCTCTGTCGACCGTTCGATCGTGTCGCTGCAGCGGTGCCGGGAGAAACTGCGACAACGCGGCCTGGAGCACAAGGTGCTGCTCGTGAAGTCGGACATTAACTCGATCCCGCTACGGCCGGCGAGCGTCGACCTGACCGTCACGACACAGGTGATCCAGCACCTCCCGACGGAGGAGGACCGGAGCGAGTGCGTGCGCGACATCGCAAGGGCTACCAAGCATGACGGGACTCTCGTCATGACCGTGTACGCCTGGGACGAAGCCCAGAACTACAACCGGGAGAAGGAGGGGGAGCACAAGGGAGGCATCCGGTACTTCCGATTCACACACGACGAACTGCGCTCGCTGTTGAGCCCGCACTTCCGGGTCGAGTCCGTCAGGTCGTGCCTCGGCAAACTGCTCTTCACGGTTGGTGCCCGCAGTGGATAGGAAGCCGCGCGTCGCGATCCTGGTGGGGACGAAGGGGCGGGGGACGAACATGGCTACTCTCATCACCGCTTGCGAAAGCGGCTATGTGCCGGCGCAGGCCGCACTGGTCGTCGCTCCGGCCGACGGCGCGCCCGCAGTGCTGCGGGCCGAGGCGCTT
>DATLWQ010000211.1:0-3769 GCA_035576225.1 Fimbriimonadaceae bacterium
GATGGCTGAAAACATCTTTTGCCTGCGCCCAAACCTGGGTCCGACCGTGATCCAGACGACCATTCCCGCCTGGTACTTGTCGGACTTGTCCCCGAGCCTGATCGTGGCCGTCTTGCGGCTGTTGAGGAGCAGGTCGTCGTAGAGTTCGGGGTAGAAGTTGAGCGCGAACATCCCTGTCGGCGATATTCTATCAGAACGCCTCTGGGATTAGTTGCGTAGGCGGTCAGTAAATCGGACATGGGCGGGTTCCTCATTCTTTTCCTCCTCGCACTGGCCGCGCTGTACGCGGTTATGGTCGTTGTGGCCACCTATGTGAGCGTCCATCCGCCCAGGG
The DNA here is from genome assembly GCA_035576225.1 of Fimbriimonadaceae bacterium. GTDB lineage: Bacteria > Armatimonadota > Fimbriimonadia > Fimbriimonadales > Fimbriimonadaceae > JADFMN01. Next base: position 335 of record DATLWQ010000211.1, read on the forward strand.
TTCCGCTCTGGCTTTCGCCTGCTATGTTGGGTTTTCCACAAGAGGACGTGAAGATCGATACCGGTGGGCTAACCCTAACCGGATGGTGGAGCGACGGTGGAGAAGGGAGCCTGGTGATGGTTTGTTGCCACGGCTATCTGATGAACCGGTGCGAACTGATGCCGTTCATCGTCACCCTGGCAGATTTAGGGGCGAGTTGGCTGTTTTTCGACTTCCGATGCCATGGCAAGAGCGGGGGAAGACTTTGCACCATGGGCCGCGACGAGGCGACTGACGTGGCGGCGGCGGTTCGCTTCGTTCGGGCTAGGAGGCCCGGCGCGAAGATCGTGCTTTTTGGGAGTTCGATGGGGGGATCCGCCTCAGCAATCGCGGTCGGCGACGATCCTGGCCTCGCAGACGGCCTGGTTTTAGACGGCGCCTACTCCTCGATGGACGAGGCAGGACGCGGTTGGTGGGACTTCCTCGGTGGCAAGGTCGCGGCGGTGCTCCTGCGGCCCACGCTGTGGATCGGTCGGCTCTTTGTGGGCTTCAACCCTGCCAAGGTTGTGATCGCGGACTATCTCATGAAGGCTCAGCACAAGCCAGTGTTGTTCCTGGCGGGTGACGACGACCCTGTCGTCCCCATTGCTTCGCTCGAACGAAACGTAGTGGCTTCGGGCAGTCTGACTTGGGTCGAGAAGTTCGAGGGAAGCGGCCATGGGGAGGCCCGCTTCCGTGAGCCGGAGCGCTATGTCGACGCAGTAAGGCGGTTCGTCCGGGGTGAGGTGCTGGGGGTAGGGCCATAATCAGCCCGATGCAGGCTGTGATGCGGACGGAGATACCGGGGCTAGGGGAGCCGAGGCGCGGGAAGGTGCGCGAAGTCTACGACTGCGGGGATAACTTGCTGATCGTCGCCACCGACCGGATCAGCGCCTTCGACGTTATCATGGCCAACGGCGTACCAGGGAAGGGCGTCGTGCTGAACCAACTCAGTGCCTTTTGGTTCTCCAGACTTGCTGGCGTGTGTCCTAACCATGTGGTCAGTACATCGGACGAGGACGTCGCTGGACTTGTCGGATCCAAGGATCAAATGCTAGCCGGGCGGTGCACAATCGCCCGCAAGGCAGTGCCGCTCGTGATCGAGTGCGTTGCCCGCGGCTACATCGCCGGCTCGCTCTTCAAGGAGTACCGGAAGCAGGGCGGCAAGGTTCACGGGTTCGATCTTCCGGAGGGGCTTGAGGACGGCTCCCGCTTGCCTAACCCGATCTTTAGCCCAGCGACGAAGGCCAAGGAGGGGCACGACGAGAACATCTCCTTCGACCAAGCCGCTGAAATGGTGGGGCGAGACGTTGCCGAGCAGGCGCGAGATTGGACTCTGGAACTGTATTCCCAAGCCAGCGAGCACGCTGAGGCACAGGGGCTGATCCTCGCCGACACCAAGTTCGAGTTCGGTCTAACCCAAGACGGCCTGATCTGGATCGACGAGGCGCTCACGCCAGACTCGTCGAGGTTCTGGGAGGCTTCGCTGTGGATGCCGGGTGGGCCGCAGCCGAGTTTCGACAAGCAGTACGTGCGCGACTACCTAGAGACGATCGACTGGGACAAGAGACCGCCGGGGCCGACACTCCCAGATGCCGTGGTCGAAGGAACGATGGCGCGCTACCGAGAGGCTTTCCGGCGGCTGGCGGGCCGAGAACTCGCCTTGACATGATCTTCTGGGCCTACAACATCCTTCTGACCCTGCTCTCCCTCGTGTGGGTGCCCTGGATGATGTGGAGGGCTCGGAAGAGAAAGGAGGGGCCAAACTGGAAGCAACGGACGGGCGACCTCCCAATTGAGGCTCCTGCCAAGGGCGTGACCCGCGTCTGGGTTCACGCCGTCTCAGTCGGCGAAGTGATGGCGGCGATCCCGGTCCTGCGCGAATTGCGCTCGATGGCGCCAGAAGTAGAAATCGTGCTCAGCACGACGACGTCCAGCGGTCAGACGACGGCGAAGGAGCGGGCGGAAGGACTTTACAACCACCTGGTCTACTATCCGATCGACGTGCTTAGGTTCGTTGTGGCGGCGATGATGCGGGTTCGTCCCAAGGTCGTCGCGGTCATGGAGACCGAACTCTGGTTCAACTTCTTGTGGGCAGCGAAACAGTTCGGTGCCCGAACTATCTTGCTCAACGGGAGAGTGAGCGACCGTAGTTTTGGGCGCTCCATGAGGGTTCGACCCTACTACCGGGCCCTCTTCACCAACCTTGACCGGGCGCTTGTCCAGACCCGTAACGACGCCGAGCGGCTGTCGGCCCTAGGCTTTGCCGAGCCGGAAGTGGTTGGCAGCACTAAGTACGACGGTGCCGTAGAAGAGCCGGTGGCTAAGAACTGGCGCGAGGAGTTCGGCATTCCCAGTGGGGCGCAAGTCGTCGTCGTGGGCTCAACGAGGAGTAGCGCCGAGGAGGAACTGGTCGCCGACGCAATCTCTGGGTTACCGAAATCGATTTACGTGGTTCACGCGCCGAGGCACATTGAGCGAGCAGGAGACGTCGTCGCGACGTACCAGGCCAAACTCAAAGAGCCTATAGCACTCAGGTCGAGCGGCCAGCACGCGCGGATTCTTGTTCTGGACACCTATGGCGAACTCGACTCCGCTTACTCGGTGGCTGAAGTGGCGGTGGTCGGCGGGGGGTTCGACGACCTTGGAGGGCAGAACCTGATCCAGCCGCTCGCCAAGGGCGTCCCGGTCATTCATGGGCCGCACATGCAGAACTTTAGGGACGTGGCCGACCAGTCTGTGGCTTGCGGCGCGTCGATCGTCGCCCGTACGTCCAGCGAACTAGCGGACGCGCTCAAGCGGCTCTTGGCCGACCCTGAAGAACAACGTCGGATGGGCGAGGCGGCGAAGAGCCTGATTCATGCCAACCTGGGCGCGGGAAAACGATGCGCAGAAGCGATTGTCGAGGCTCTAGCCGCCGAGCCCGCCTAGGAGACCGCCCATCCCTCCCATCAGCCCTCCTCCTATGTCGGAAGAGATCTTGAACCACTTGAACGTGTCGTACTTACGGCAGATCCGGTAAACGAGCTGATCCGACTCGTTCGCAGCGACGTCGATCTTGCCCTGGCTCGTCCCCATCATGCTAATCAGACTGTTGATAGCCCCTTGAGGGTCGTCGTGGGAGTTTTCGAGCTGCTTTTGGACGTCCAGCACCATCGAGCCCGTTTCGCCCAGGCACTGCTCATAGGCGTTCTTGATCGGGACGCACTCTGCCGGAGGCTGTTTTGAGTTGAAGAACGCGTCGAGGTCCTTCCAAGTCTTCCGGATGTCTTTGGTGTCTCCCTCGAGTTTGTCTCGCTTGCCCGGGTCGTAGTTCTTGTTGGTCTGCTTGCCTGAATCTTCCGGAAATGGATCCGTGAGGTCGCCATAGCCGCCACCGACCGCACCTGCCAACTGGCCGACGAGCTGACCCAACTG
>DATLWQ010000212.1:0-2100 GCA_035576225.1 Fimbriimonadaceae bacterium
CGTGTATCGAGGCGGGCGTGAGGGCCGTCCTCGCCAAGAATGTAGGAGTCGACGGCAAGCACATCGGCCTGACCGGGCACTCGTGGGGCGCGTATCAGACGGTGTTTACGTCGACGAAGTCCAAGATGTTCGCGGCTTACGTCGCCGGTGCGCCGCTGACCGAACTGATCTCGATGTACTCCAGTTTCTATTGGAACTGGGGCCAGACGAACCAGGTGATCTTCGAGGTCTCGCAGGGGCGCATGGGTGTTCCGTTCTGGGAGGACATGAAGGCGTACATTGACAACTCACCGCTCTTCCACGCGGGCGACATCACGTCGCCAATGCTCGTGGAGGTCGGCACGGTCGACGGAGCGGTGGACTGGCACCAGGGGCAGTACCTCTACAACACCCTGCGCCGCATGGGCAAGAACATGGTGATGCTCGTCTACGCGAACGAGAACCACGGTCTTGCGATCCCCGCCAACCAGAAGGACTACGCGATGCGCGCGCGTCATTTCTTCGACGTGTATCTGAAGGGCGCGACGCCCGAGAAGTGGCTGGACAAGGGCGTGCCCTACATCGAGCTGGGCCAGGAACTCAAAAAGGAACAGAAGAAGGACGACAGCGGCGGAAAGACCCCTCCTCCGTTACCCTGACGGAGAGGGGGCTAGGGGGTGAGGACACGCGCCAGTTGTTCGACGGCGTCTTCTGCGCTCTTCGCGTGGGCGACGCCTTCGATCTTCGTCCACTTTCCGATCGCGACGACGGGCTTGCCGATCTTGAGGGCGAGCGCAACCTCGCTCAGCGTTCCGTACTCGCCGCCGACCGCGATCATGCCGAGGCCCGCCTTGGCGACGAGAGCGTTGCGAGCCTCGCCCATTCCTGTCGGGAGTGCGACTTCGACGAACGAGTTGGCGTCTGAGGCGCGGTCGCCCGGCAGGATTCCGACCGTGGTGCCTCCCGCCTCGCTGCATCCCCTGCACGCCACTTCCATGACGCCACCGAGGCCGCCGCAGACGACGCCGAACCCTCGCTCTGCAAGTAGCCGCCCGACCTCCTCTGCGGTCTGTGCTTCTCGAGCGCTGCACGTGCTTCCACCGACCACGCTGACCAGTCTGACCACACCGCCATTATGGGCGCTCTGATATGATAAGGACATGAAGAGGGTTGCATGGATCCTAGTGGCCATCGGAGCGGCGGTCATCGGCGCGCTCGTCCTGGGAGCTACTGCGTTCCTGCACAAAGAGAACCAGACTGTCACCGCCCTTCACCAGGCGCAGGCGAGAGCGAAGAAGCTAGGCATCCCCGTCTACGCCAGCCAACTTCACGCGCTGCAGATTCCCGACGAGGACAACGCCTGGGTTGACCTCGACAAGGTCAGCAAGTTAAAGGCGTCGGGAAAGTTTTCGGACTCGGAGTTTGCTGCCTTCCCAAAACTGTTGGACATCCAAGACAGGCAGGAGTTTGTCGAATCTGCTAGCAAGGCGGTCGCCAAATGGGAACCCGCCCTCGAACTTGTGCGTTCGGCTTCGAAGAAGAGCGGCTACTACCCGAAGCTGGAGTGGGAAAACGGCGCGGCACTATTGCGGCCGGAACTCGCCACTGACAAGGGCCTCCTTAAGGACCTATTGATCGAGTCGCGCCTCTTCTTCTTCAAGGGACAGCACGACAAGGCGATCGATACGCTGAAGACGGCGACGCGTCTCGTCGGCCTCATGAGGAAGGATCATACGGAACTAGGCTTTATGGTCAGCGTTAGTGAGGAGAACTACATCGCTGATGACGTCATCGGGCAAGCGCAATCGACGCATGACGCCAAAGCGATATCCGATCTGCGTTCGATCCTCGACACTCTGTATCCATCCATTCCAGTGCGTAAGGCACTTGAGTTCGAGCCAGTGCTGTTCGTCGAGTCGGTCCGCATGTCGAGTTCCGACAGTAAGGCTGGGAACGAGTTGCGCGCCTCAATCAAGCCGGAAGATCGTCCGTTGATCCCGACCGCGAGCTCTACATCGCCGTCAAAAGCGCTGGAATTTGAAGCGAAAGCGATCAATGCCGCATGCGCCTACTACGATGGACTCGTCGACGACATATCTGCATACCAGGAGAATGATCTGC
>DATLWQ010000213.1:0-2025 GCA_035576225.1 Fimbriimonadaceae bacterium
TGATGGCGACCTTCTTCGGTGTGGGACTGGCGTCGCACATGTTGGACGGAGACTTTGAGGCTGCAAAGCAGTTGGACGGGATCTATTCGAGCGCGCTGGGCGGCTAGCGGGGTCTTTTTGATCCGCGCCCTACTTCGTTTCGACGCGCGAGTCAACCAGCCAGCAGGCTGAAGAGTGTGTCGCGTCGATGGGGATCAGGTCAGGCTCTCTTGAGCACCGCTCAAACTTTGAAGAGCAGCGCGGCGCAAACGAGCAGCCCTGCGGGAGGCTCGTAAGACTGGGCGGCTGACCACCGATCGCGGCGAGCCGCTCTGCCCCGACGGTCGGGACTGCGGCGAGCAACGCCTTGGTGTAAGGGTGTGAGGGGCTCTGAAGGACGGTCGCGGAGGGACCGATCTCGACGACGCGCCCTGCGTAGTAGACGGCGATGCGGCCAGAGATCGCTCCGATGACGCCGATGTCGTGCGAGATGACGATGACCGCCGTGCCGACCTCGGTTTGAAGGTCTCTGATCAAGTGCAGGATCTGGGCCTGGAGGGTGACGTCGAGCGCGGTCGTCGGCTCGTCGGCGATGAGGAGCCGCGGCTTGGACGCGAACGCGATGGCGATGACGACGCGCTGCCTCTGGCCACCACTCATTTGGTGAGGAAACTTCCGCGCCGAATCTGCGGGTGCGGGCACACCGACCTTGTCGAGCATCTGCACGGCGAGGGCCGACGCCTCCTTTCTCCCGAGGCCCTGGTGGAGCCTGTAGACCTCGGCGATCTGCTCACCCACGCGCATCATGGGGTTGAGCGACGTGAACGGGTCCTGCATGACCATGGAGATGTCCTGGCCCCTCACGTCCAGCCACTCGCGCGGGCGGATCTTGGTGAGGTCGCGCCCGTCGAACTCGATGCTTCCGGAAGAGACTGCGCCTCCAACTGGCAACATGCCCATGAGCGCGAGCCCCGTCATGGACTTGCCACAGCCGGACTCGCCGACGATGCCGAGGGTCTCGCCCGCGTCGACGGAGAACGAGACTCCGCGAAGGATGTGGGCGTCGCCGATCTCAACGTTCAGACCGCGCACTTCCAGCAGGCTCATCGAGGCGGATTATGGCAGAGAGTCGCCCCGTCGGCTCGGTTGAATGTATAATCCGCGCCATGTCGTCGACTATCAGAGTCGTCATCGCGGAAGACGAGCCTGCGTACCGCAACGCGATCCAGCGGACGCTGACACTCATGCCTGAGTGCCAGTTGATCGCGGTGTGCGAGGACGGGCAGGAGGCCTTGGAGGCCTGCGAGAGCGACCCGCCCGACGTGCTGCTCACCGACATCAACATGCCGCGCATGGACGGCCTTGAACTGATGCGCCGCCTACTGAGGAAGGAGAAGGACACGAAGATCGTCGTGCTGACGGTGAACGAGGAGGACGACACGGTGTTCGAGGCGTTCCGCGCGGGCGCGCTGGGCTATCTGCTCAAGACATCGACGCCACAGGACGTGGTGGACGCGATCCGTCTGGCGCACAGGGGCGAGGCGAAGGTGACGCCGAAGATCGCGACGAAGGTGATCGAGGACTTTAGGCGGGTGAAGGACGACGACGAGACGGACGACGCCGAACTGTACGTGCTGAGCGACCGTGAGACGGAGATCCTTGAACTGATCGCCAAGGGCATGAGGAACAAGGAGATCGCCAACCACCTCTCGATCGCCGAAAAGACGGTCAAGAACCACGTCAGCAACATCTTGAAGGCGCTGCAGGTCAACAGCCGCACAGAAGCGGCTATGAAGGCGGTCCGGGCCAAGTTGGTCCAGGGTTCGTGAGAACACCGCAACTCTGAGTGCGTCAGAATAGGTATCGGATACTACAGAGCGATACCATGCGACAGACCTTGACCCACCTGCTCATGGGGAGCGTTTTTCTGGCGACTCTGGCATGCGCCGCCTTGGCGCAGGACGAGAAGTACGTCGATTTCAGCCAGCCAGTGATGAAGGCATCGGCGGTGCTGGACGCCCTCAGCAAGCAGACTGGCGTGTACCT
>DATLWQ010000214.1:0-2031 GCA_035576225.1 Fimbriimonadaceae bacterium
ATCGAGTCGTCCTACGTCGGCGGAGCGTTGTTCTTGGCTGTCGCGCCCAACGACGACCTGATCGGTTGCGTCGGTGTCTCACCTGGCGAGGACGGCGTGATGGAACTCAAGAAGATGTACCTTTACCCTGTGTTCCGCGGCCAGGGGGTCGGTGGCGCGCTGATGGACGCAGCGATGTGCGAGTCGCGCACGCAAGGTATGCGTAAGATCCGGCTGGAGACGATGTCGGACATGCACACCGCGAGACGTCTCTACGAGAAGCTCGGGTTTCGCGAGGTCGCCGCGTACGATGGGCCGCGCGTGCAGCACGTGTACGAACTGGTGCTGAGCGAAGACTGAACGCAGCCACGTTACTTGCGCCGGCCCTCTCTTCTTTCCTTGATCTTCTTCTCATACCCACGGTCGCTGGGCTCGTAGTACGGCGTCGAGAGGCCTGCGTCCTCGGGGAGGTAGTCCTTGTCGACGTACGCGCCTGGGGCGTCGTGCACGTAATCGTATCCCTCGTGGTGGCCGAGCTCCTTCATGCCGGGGTGCGGGGCGTTGCGCAGGTGCATCGGAACGGGCTGTAGCGGCTTTTCGGCGACGTCGGCGAGCGCCTGCTCGATCGCGACGTACGACTTGTTCGACTTTGGCGCTTCTGCTAGAAACGTCGTCACCTGGCCGAGTACGATGCGCGCCTCGGGCATACCGATATGCTCGACCGCGCGAAGCGCGGCGGTCGCAAGGACGAGACCCTGCGGCTCTGCGTTGCCGATGTCCTCGCTGGCGAGGACGATGAGGCGGCGCACGATGAAGCGCGGGTCTTCGCCTGCGGCGATCATCCGCGCCAGGTAGTGCAGCGCAGCGTCGGAGTCTGAGCCCCTTACACACTTAATAAAAGCGCTGATTGTGTCGTAGTGGAAGTCGCCCTGCCGGTCGTAGCGCACCGCCTGCCGTTGCAGCACCTGCTCGACGAGTTCCAAAGTGATCTCGCCCTTCATCGGTGCAAGCAAAGAAGCGGACTCCAAAGCGTTGAGCGCGAGGCGCGCGTCGCCATTCGCCGTAGTCACGAGATGCTGCTGCGCGTCGTCGGAGATCGAGAGCCCACGAGCACCCAGCCCGCGCTCCTCGTCTTTCAGAGCGCGCTGCACCAGCGCGACAATGTCCTCTGGCGAGAGCGGCTGCATAGGCAGCACGCGCGCACGAGAGAGAAGCGCGTTGTTGAGGACGAAGAACGGGTTCTCGGTCGTCGCTCCGACCATCTGCAGCGTGCCGTCCTCCAAGTAGCCAAGGAGGGCGTCCTGCTGCGACTTGTTGAAGTGGTGGACCTCGTCGAGGAGCAGAAGCGTCGGCTTGCCGTCGAACGCGAGCCGGTCCTTCGCCGCCTGCGCGATCTTGCGCACGTCTGCGACGCCCGCCGTGACGGCGCTCGTCGCTTCGAGGTGCGCATCCATGTGCCGCGCAATGATGTACGCGAGGGTGGTCTTGCCGCAGCCGGGCGGCGCCCAGAGTACGACGCTGCCCAACTTCCCTTCTTCGATCGCCTGGCGCACGGGCATGCCGGGCGCGAGCAGGTGCTGCTGGCCCACGAACTCGTCCAGCGAGCGAGGGCGCATGCGCGACGCGAGCGGGAGCGTCGCCGGCCCTCCTGTCGACTGGAAGAGGTTAGTAGACACACATCTATGTTACTTGAGAAAGCCCGTGGCGGTAGCAAGACTTCGTGGTTCTCAGGCGTGGACTTTCGGGTTGTAGCCGGCAGTGATCAGGCCTCAAGTGCGGTGGGACGCACAGTGCACGTGGCCGACCAGTCCACGGAAACTCTATAAGCCTACTGTCGGTCCCAGAGTCGGGATTCACATCTGCATTGGATCCCACGAGCACGCGATTCTGTATAAAGTTTCTTCTACGACGAATAGGAGTGTCAATAGGACGGCGCAGGAGGAGCCTGTAGGTTCAACGAAAGGGCGAGGAGCGGATTTCAAAGACGCCGAGAAGATCAAATCGGATACGGCAAGATGACCGTAGGCAATCTCCATGGGGTTCGCCAATTAC
>DATLWQ010000215.1:0-10067 GCA_035576225.1 Fimbriimonadaceae bacterium
ATGATCCATATCGGCAAGCGGACGAAGTCGACGATCGTTTCAAAGGGGATCTCGGCGGACTTTGGGCAGAACACTTATCGCGGGCAGGTGAAGATCAACGCGGGGGCAGACGGCGCGCGGAACTATTCGTGCTGCGACTCGATGCTGATGAGCGACACTTGCGGGGCGCACACTTTTCCTTATATCGAGGTGAAGAACAACACCGCGACGATGGAGCACGAGGCGACGACCTCGAAGATCGGCGAAGACCAGTTGTTCTACTGCGCGCAGAGGGGGATCCCAGAGGAGGACGCGGTGAACATGATCGTGTCCGGCTTCTGCAAGGACGTGTTCCAGGTGCTGCCGATGGAGTTTGCGGTCGAGGCGCAGAAATTGCTCGCCGTTAGCCTTGAGCACTCGGTGGGATAGCGATCGGCTTGATCGTTATCTAGGAGTCTTGGCCCAGCCTCGCGTCGTGTTGCAGGCAGACGTGGCTTGAGGCGCGAGCGTCCTCTTTTCTTACGACATGGTTGCGGGCCCGGCTCGGTGTAATTCGACCTCTGACAAAGGAACAATTAAGGGTGCGGGGGTGGAGTTTTTCCCCGCAGGAGTGTACGACATGAACCGCTTCCTACTCGCCATAGCGGGCTTGGTCCTCATCGGTGTCGCTGGCGTGTCGTTGCCGCAATCGAAGGAGGGCGAGACCGCTACACCGGTCAAAGACCCGTTCCCTAACGGGTGCGTAAGTTGTCACATAACGACGCCCGAGGGGATGGACGTGCGACTGAACGTCTTAACCAAGAACATCAAGGGGCACCCGAACATCGCCTCTTTCGTCAAGGTGGTGCCGACCGACTGCATGAAGTGCCACAAGGACGGAGGCAAGATCCCTTCGATGGACGTGGTCGTGCACAAGGCGCACTTCGCGAAGGGCGAGGAGAGCATCTTCGTCGAGAAGTTCAACGGCGACTGCAAAGCTTGCCACGTGCTCGACATGAAGACCTACGAGATGGGGGTCAAGTCCGGCGCGAAGAACTGGTAGATCCCATCACTTCATGAGTCTGATCATCGCTTGAGCGAAGGCGGTTCCGGCCCGGGCGAAGAAGAGCGGGGAGCCGAGGTAGTGGTAGGCCCTGTCGTCGCCGAAGTGGCGCCACTTCTCGACGTCGGCCTGCCAACCGCCAGGGCCTGAGTAGATCGCGTCGGCCTCCGTGTCGTAGAGCGGTGCAGTGCGGACGCAAACGACGTTGCCCTTGAACTGGGGCAGTTCGGCGACTTCGGCCTGGGCTCTGCGGATCTTGCCCGCCGCTGTGAGGTCGCCCTTCTAGTCGACCGGATAGACGCCGTTCTTGTCGGCGTCCTGGCCCATCTGTCCGATCACGAACGGGATGTCGCCGTACTTCTTGCGTACGTCGTTGATGAAGGCGGTCATGTTGTGCAGGTAGGCGTCCGGGTAACCGGGGCCGAACTGGTCGTTGAAGCCCTGGAACCAGACGAAGCCTTTGATCTGGTACCCCTGTCCTTGATACGCCGGGTGGTTCTGCTTGATGTTTGCGAGCGCGTCGTCGATCTCCTTGACCATCAGGTCGTAGAACTCTCCGTGCGTCTGCTTGACCTCTTCGACCGTCTTGTTCTCGTTCTTGGCGATCGCTTGCCACTTCGCCTCAGTGTCTCGTTCTGACGGTGGCAGGAATCCACGGGCGATGGCCTTTCCGCCCCAAGCGGTCTTGATTAGCAGGACGGGCTCCTTGTAGCGGTCGCCCATGGCCTGCCCGAAAGTGACTTCGGGGCCGAAGGCGTTCTTACGGTCGGAGTAACCGACGCTCAGGTTGCCGTGGCGTTCGTGGAAGTCGATCCAGACGTCATCGCGTTCGGACCAGTCGTAAATTGGGTTCTTGGGATCCTTGGCGACCGAGGCCTCGTAGTCCTGCGTGAAGGCCGCATAGTCGCTGTCTTTGATGAACGACTTCCATCGCTCTTGGTATTGAGGCTGGCTCACTTGCCAGGCAAGCGGGGCCGGCATGCCTTTGCCCTCCATGTTCGATTGGCCCGCCAGGATGAAGACCTTCAATCTGGGTTGTTGCGGCTGCAACAAAACCGAGGTCAGCACGAGCGTCGCGAGCATGGGTCGAGGATACACGGGCTGGGAGGAATGAGATTGTTGTTAAGGGCGGCGTAGGGCCACTAGTTCGTGCCACAATACGGCCCATGCCTGGCGAGTGCCGGGCGCTTTGTTGGGAGTTGCGGATGGTTGTCAACCTGGCTAGTGCGCGAGGGTGTAAGTCTTTCACCAAGCACATGTGGTACCGACCTTCGCTTGGGCGAAAGGTCGGAGCGGTGCGTTTTGATCAGGCGATCGGGCGAAGGGAGTGGCCGAAGGGCGTTTATCTCTTCACCGATGCGGACCGAGCAACGAGCGGGCAGCGCGGTTTCATGTCGATTCTCTGGGAAGAGATGTCAGCGCGGCCGGACGCGTTCCGTGTGCTCAACCACCCGGTGCGGCACCTCGGACGGTTCGATCTGCTGCGGTCGTTGTACGAGGACGGGACTAACGATTTCAACGTACATCGATTGAACGAACTCGGCGACGGCATGCGCTACCCCGTCTTTCTGCGCGCTGAGAACCAACACATCGGTTCTTACACTCCGCTGCTTGGCTCGCAAGGCGAAGTGGAGGTATGGGCCGCGCGCCTGGCCGGCAATGGCATCGACCTCTCGAGCACGATAGCGGTGGAGTTCTTGGACACTACCTGCGACGACGGCCTTTATCGCAAGTACGGCGCGTTTCGCGTGGGAGGGAGGATCGTGCCGCGCCACCTCTTGATCGGGCGCGAGTGGGAGATGAAGGTCGGGACGAACTCGGCGGGAGCGTCCCACCGCGCGGAAGAGTTTGCTTATCTGTGCGAAAACCCGCACGCGGAGGAAGTCATGCGGGTGTTCGGGAAGGCCGGGCTTGAATACGGGAGGATCGACTACTCGCTCAAGGACGGCCGAATCCAGGTTTGGGAGATCAACGACAACCCGCAGATCAACTCGAGCATCAACAAGTATTGGAAGGGGCGGTTCCGGCGCGCGCTGTACTTCCTCAAGGGGCTAGAGGCGGCCGTGGACGCGGTCGGCGAGGGGATCGAGCCCGGGCCGCCGGTGACGATCGACCTGGGCGGCCACAGGGTCTGGGGGGCACTGTGCAACCCGTAATCACCCACATCGCGACGAAGGGCGGGATACGGTCGTTCGTGAACACGAACGCTCGGGGCCAGGGGCTCGGTTATCCGGTGCAATCGGTGCTGTACAGCGACCTCCTCAAGCGCGAGTCGTGGCCACGCGGGCTGTACCTCTTCTGCGACATGGAGCGCGCGACTCCGTGGCAGCGCGCGCTCGGCGCGCACTTGTGGAGGAGGCTCAACGAGCAGCCTGAAGTATTCCGGACGCTCAACCACCCGACCAACCACATGCGGCGGTTCGAACTCTTGCGAAGGCTGTATGAGCGAGAGATCAACGGCTTCAATGTTTACCGCCTGAGCGAACTGCCAGCGCCCGTGCGCTATCCGGCGTTCGTTCGATACGAAGACCGACACATCGGGCCCTCGAGCGGGCTGTTGCAGACCCAGGCTGAACTAGAGGACAAGTTGGCTCAATTGATCGGGGAGGGACACCCGCCCGAGCGGCTGATCGTATGCGAGTTCCAGGACACTTCGGACTCGAGCGGCGTGTTCAGGAAGTTCGGCGCATTTCGGATCGGAGACCACATCCAGGCCGGGCACATGATGGCCGGCGCCGACTGGTCGCTGAAAAGCAAATGCAACGACCGGAGGATCGCGTGCCACGAAGACCTCGAGTACGTCAAGGCGAACCCGCACGCCGCCCAGGTGCGCGAAATCTTTGAGATTTGCGGACTGGAGTGGGGGCGCATGGACTACGGCGTCTCGAACGGGAAGATCCAGGTGTGGGAGATCAACGACAACCCGAAACTTGGGTCGAAGTGGTACCGACGGTCGCTCGGCCGTGGTGAAGCGCGTCGAATCTCGCGGGCTAGCAGGCGATTGGGCTTTGCGCGGGCTATGCGCGGTCTTGAACCAGGGCCGCCGGTGTCACTTCGGCTCGCTACCAACTGGGTGTGGAAGTCGTTGGGCGTCCGTAAGGAGACGGACGAGCCGGTGGTGGGCTGAATTGGCGCTCTCGCTCGCACGGCAGACCGAGGTCTTCGTGCGGGGCTTCGCGGCCACGAAGAGTTTCACGTACCCTTATATTGTTGAGCGGTACCGCGGCCTCTGGGTGATGCGCGACGCTCCTCACGAAAGGTCGTACGAGCGCCATCAAGAACTGGTCGCTTGCGGGATGGAACCAGCAGTAGCACTGAAAGCGCTTCGTTCCTTTCGGTTCAGTCGAGGTGCATTTTGTACGATGGAGGGGCACCGTGCAGACCTCGACGCCGTGCGCGACACTTGCAAGGCCGCAGGGATGAGGCTCCGGGCGCGCCAGCCGCTTTTCTTGGCCGATCCAGCGGATGCGCCACGCCTCCGTGGTCCGCTCAAGACCGTGCGCATTACTGACGAGGGTCAAGCCGCGGAAATCGCAAACTTGGCGCGCGCACGGCAGGTCTTGTCTGAGCACCTAGGGAGGGACGACTCGTTTCGGCTGTACGCAGCGTTCGACGGGAGGCTCCCGGTCGGCTGGGTCACAAGCGTGCCGGTCGGTCGCGACAACTGGGTCTCGAACTTATACGTCGACCCTGACTACAGAGGGCAGAGGATTGGGCGTGCGCTGATGTCGAAAATGCTCCGAGACGACCACAAGTACGGCGTACGGGCTAGTGTGCTACTGGCGAGCCAGGCTGGGGCACGACTCTATCCCCACGTCGGGTACAGGCGAACCGGAACTCTGCTGGTCTTTGCCCCTGGGCCGAAATGGCGCTGAGAACCCGAATCACTTGAGGGAGCCTACATTTCATGGTATATTTCAATTAATTCTGAAAGTTCTGACATGAGAATAGTCATTTCAGGTTCAAACGGATATCTAGGGAGGCACCTGACTGCACGGTGGCGGGGTGCCGGGCACGATGTCGTGGGTCTCTCGCGAAGCGGCGAAGGGGTCTTTTGGGACGGAAAGAGCGTGGGCGACTGGTGCCAGGAACTGGAGTGCGCTGACGCCTTGGTGAACCTGGCTGGACGGAGCGTGAACTGCCGCTACAACCAGAAAAACAGGGAGGAGATCTTGAGGTCGAGGGTCGACTCCACGAAGGTGTTGGGGGCTGCGATCGCCGACCTTGCGCGCCCGCCGCGGGTCTGGGTCAACGCCAGCACGGCAACGATCTACCGCCACGCCCAGGACAGGCCTATGGACGACGAGACGGGCGAGATCGGAAGCGGGTTCTCAGTAGACGTCGCTCTGGCGTGGGAGAAGGCGTTCTTTGGTTCGGGGACTCCTACGCGGAAGGTCGCAATGCGCACAGCGATGGTGATGGGGCCCGGCAGTGGCGGACCATTCGAGGCGTTCGATCGGCTGGTACGCGCGGGGATGGGCGGACGAATGGGAGACGGACGGCAGATGGTTTCGTGGATCCACATCGAAGACTTCCGGCGCGCCGTGGAGTTTCTGATCGAAGGCGACTGCGAGGGAACCGTCAACGTGTGCGCGCCGGGGCCGCTTTCAAACGATGAGTTCATGGCGGAGATCCGCCGGGCACGATCTAAGGGGATCGGACTTCCCTCGCCCAAATGGATGCTGGAGGTCGGAGCGTTTGTTTTGGGGACTGAGACGGAACTGCCACTAAAGAGCCGATGGGTGTTGCCTTCTCGGTTGCAGTCGATGGGGTTCGAGTTTCTCTATCCGGATTGGAGGAGCGCGGTTACGCAGATCGTGAGAGGCGGACAATGATCGAGATCGTCCGGAAGGTGGTGATCTGCGCGCCGAGACAGGCGTGCTTCGACCTCTCGCGCGACATCGACGACCACGTCGAGAGCATGGTGGACACGGGCGAGCGTATCGTCGGCGGCAAGACGAGCGGTTTGCTCGACATAGGGGACGAGACGACTTTCGAAGCCCGGCACTTTGGAGTGCGGTTCCGGCTTACGTCGAGGATCATCGAGTCCGAGCCACCGTCGCGGTTTGTGGACCAGATGCAGAGCGGGCCGTTCAAGAGCCTTTGGCACGAGCACAGGTTCGACAAAGTGGAGGGCGGAACGCAAATCACGGACACGATGCGCGTTGCGCTCCCGTACGGCCCTCTGGGATGGATCGGCGAGCGGCTCGCAGTTTCGCGCGCGCTGGGCCGCGTCCTCGAAAAGAGGCACGCGCACATGAAGGCGAAGGCGGAGGGCGAGGTCAGCCGAGAAGGATGAGACCGATAAGCGCGACGCCGAAGTAGGTTGCGATGCTGACGGCGCCCTCGTAGTCTTTTGAGATCCTTTGGCCTGCGAAGAGGTTGACGAACGCGAGGCAACAAAGTCCCAGGCCGATGACTGCCCAGTTCTTGTGGCCGAAGAGCAGCATGACTGCACCGAGGCCGCTCGCGGCTCCGGCGGCGACCTCGAGCACCATCATGAGGGCCAGGAGCATTGGCACCTTGTTTCGGAAGGGTGACTGTGCGAAGTGCGGCTGCATCCAGGAGAGGTTGCCATTGAAATCGAAGACCTTGTCGAACCCGGACTGGAGGAACAGGACAGCAAAGAAACAACAGACGAAGAACTGTGCGATCGCGACGGGATCGACGAACGGAGCCATACCGTAAGGACGAGACCGTGGAATGATCGATTCTTGCGCGTTCCATGCGGCGATGCACTAAACTGTGCCTATGGGAAAGGCACGGAGCACTCAGGGTGCGAGGCTCGCCGCGCTGTTGATCGTTCTGTTGATCGGGGTCGCGGGCGCAGCGTATGTCTGGTTCAACAAGCTGCGTGACGAAGGCGTGATCTCGTTGAACCTTGAACGCGATGTAAAGGTTCGTTCGTATGCTGATCTGCCAGAACTCCAGATGTACGTCGAGGGCTCGGACTGGAGCAAGGAGGGGTCGAACCCGCAGGCGGGAATGCAGATGAGGATCTTCAACCAGACGAAATATGAAATCAAGACCATCTGGGTGAACCTCAAGGTTTATCGGCCAAACGGGTCACAGCCGATCTTCCACCAAGAGCGCATGTTGAGCTACCTGAACGACATGTGGACACAGTTCGGCCCAACGCTGATCCCCGGAGGGATGTGCCTGGCTGCGTCTGGGTTTGCGCTGACGACCGAAGCGCGCGACGCGCTCAACTCCGGCGGGCACTACGAACTTGATATCACGCGGGCCGCCGTGTACGACTCTCCGAGCGACATGAGCAAGCCTGGGCACCTGTATACGCTGCTCGCCAACAAGAACATCGACGCCTTTCGCAAAGCAATCGAACACGATCCGTCGTTGGCCCGGATGAGGCCGATGGGCGGAATCACGCCTGCGCACATCGCGGCGGGCGAGGATCTGACGGAGGCTTTGGACATCATCGTCGAACACGGTGGGAAACTGAACACGAAGTCGGGTCCTGGGGAGACGCCACTGCACACCGCAGCGCGCTGCGGAGCGACGCAGGCGATCCAGTACCTGGTCGAGCACGGGCTCAACGTCAACGAAGGTGGCAGAGCCAAGCAGACGCCGCTCATTCTCGCCACTTTGGACAGTCGAAAGGAGGCGATGCAAGAGCTCATCAACCTGGGAGCCGACGTCAACTCTACCGACGCGGACGGCTTCACGTCCCTGCACCTCGCGGCCCAGTACGGGACAGCGGACATGGCGAAGATCCTCATCTCAGCCGGTGCGAAGATCGACCCGAAGACCAAGGACGGCGACACGCCGCTCTATGTGGCGGTCGCCTACAGCAACCTCGACGTCGCCAAGTTGCTCGTGAAGAACGGTGCGAACGTCCGAATCTCGAGCAAGGAAGGGGACACGCTACTACACATGGCTGCGTCCAGATACGACATGGACACGTTGAAGTACTGCCTCTCGCTGGGACTCAGCAAGAGCAAGAAGAACAAGAAGGGGCAAACACCGCTCGACCTGGCGAAGATCACCGGCCGGGACGACTTTGCAAAACTCTTGAAGCCCTAGCAATCTGACGGTAACGGCCAGGATGCACGCGCGTCCGACTGGGTGGGTACTGGGAAAATGAAGAGGATGCTCGTCCGCCTGTGGCAGTCGCGCTGGACGCCGGCATGCTTCGTCTTGTTGTTGGGACTCGGCTACTACGGTGCCAAGAGATTCGACCAGAGGTACATCCATAGAGAGTCGTACGACCTGCCGACCGACCTGCTGATCCGCGGCAACCCCGACCTGAGGGAGGTGGCACTCACGATCGACGACGGGCCCTACGGCAAGACGACCTCCGAAATCCTGGACACGCTGAGGAAGGAGGACGTGAAGGCGACGTTCTTCGTGGTGGGGCGGCACGTCGACGAACACCCTGATCTCGTTCGACAGATGATGGCCGAGGGACACGAGGTCGGCAACCACACCTATACGCATCCGCGGCTGACTCAGATCACACTGCAACAGGCGAGGGTGGAACTGGAGGAGTGCGAGGACGCGGTGTTCCGTGCGACGGGGGCTCACATGGATCTGATGCGGCCGCCAGGGATGAACTATGACGAGCGGCTCTTGCACCTGGCGCAGGACATGGGCTACACGACGGTGCACTGGAACGCCGTCGCTGGCGACTACCTTCCGGTCAAACCTGAGATGATCATGAAGCGCATTCTGTGGCAGACGCACCCGGGCAGCGTGATCCTGCTGCACGACACAGAGGAGACTTCGCAGGCGCTGCCCCGATTGATCGAGCGGCTGAAGTCGGACGGCTACCGGTTCGTGACGGTGACGCAGATGCTGGCGCGGCTTCCGCGGCCAGTTTTCCTCGCCTCGAACGCGGGTGCGGTGCCGCTGACGACGGAGACAAAGCCCGAGCCGACAGTCAAGCGTCACAGGGCGGTGAAGGCCAAGCCACGTTCTGCTGCGAAGACTCCTGGAACCGAGGATGCGCCGACATGGGACGGCGGCAACCAGGACGAAGAGTCAATCCTTGTTCGGCTTGAAAACCAGCGCTTCGCCGTTTATGCAGAAGCGTAGGCCGGTCTTGTCCGCGGGGCCGTCGGTGAAGACGTGTCCGAGGTGGCCGTCGCAGCGCGCGCAGAGGACCTCGACGCGATACATGCCGTAACTGGTGTCACTGCGGAACCAGATGTTCTTGCGGTCGAATGGCTGGAAGAAAGAGGGCCAGCCTGTGCCGGAGTCAAACTTGTCGTCGGCCTTGAAGAGCGGGAGCCCACAGCCCGCGCAGTAATAGACGCCGTGCTTGTGGTTGTCGAGGAACGGGCTGCAGAAGGCGGCCTCGGTGCCCTTGGCGCGCAGGATCTTGTACTGGTCTGAGGTGAGGCGCTTCTTCCACTCGGCGTCGGTGAGGACGACCTTGTCCTTGCGCTGGGGGCTCTTTTCCTCGATGTTGAGGCTCGCGTAGAGCTTCTTTTCGGCCTGTTGCGCGCCGGTGAGGTTCTGCTGGCCGAGGTAGACGAAGAACCCGAGGGCGCCGATCGCGACGAGGGCATAGACGGTGTTCATTGTTGATGTGTCGTCTATTTTATTGGATCGTCACGGGGATTGGGACTTGGGCTAGGGCCGCATTGATGATTTAGGTGCTAAGTGGAGCGCTTGGCCCAAAACTCTGCTCTGCGGCGAGCAGATTCGATCTTCTGGCGCCTCAATAACGCCTCAGGATCTTTCTGAAAGTCGCTCGACAGGGTCTCTGAGATCAACGCTAGGACAAAATCGGTTGCTTGTTGAATCTCGTCATCACTTCGCAAGTATTGTTCGCCCCAGCCGAACCTATTGACAACCGGTTCAATGATCTCATGTGGGAACAGAATCCTCTTGACTGAAGGGAGATCCAAAAGGTATGGGATGATCAATCTGTCTCTTGGATCAAATACGAGTGCAAGTTGGAGCGAACCACATTCGATCACGTACGAATACTCGTCCATCTCCTTGACTACAATTGAAGTACCGATGCTCTCCGTTACACTTGAAATTACTTCTTGAAACAGACTCATGGCTTCACCGTACTTTG